>JAEYTA010000136.1 GCA_023434265.1 Pseudomonadota bacterium | reverse complement strand
GCGACCGACTTCCCCGAAGGCTGTCTATGACCCCATCGGGAGAGGGATTTCCAATGACCAAGTTCGTTTCGCAGTTCATGTCCGACGAGTCGGGCGCCACCGCCATCGAGTACGGCCTGATCGCCGCCCTGATCGCGGTGGTCATCATTTCGGCCGTCACGGCCCTCGGCACGACCATCAAGACCAAGTTCAACGCCGTCGTGACCGGCATGGGCGGCACCGCCGGCGAGTAAGCCGCGGCGTCATCCGACATTGGGGGGCCGGGGCGGCGACGCTCCGGCCCTTCGCGCTTTCAGGCAACCCGGCCTTAACGGGCGCCGTGGCACAGCGGCGGCATGGACCTGCTGATCCTCGCCCTGCTCGGCGTCATGCCCGCCCTCGTCATCGTCGGGGGGCTGAACGACCTGACCACGATGAAGATCCCGAACTGGATCTCCGGGCTTCTGGTGCTCGCCTTCTTCCCGGCGGCCCTGGCGGTCGGCCTGCCGCTGACGGCGATGGCTGTGCACCTCGGCGTCGCGGTGCTGGCCCTGCTGGTCGGGGCCGGCATGTTCGCGCTGCGCTGGATCGGCGGCGGCGACGCCAAGCTGATGGCCGCCGCCTGCCTGTGGCTTGGCCTCGACGGCTCCGGCATGTTCCTGCTGTGGACCGGGGTGATGGGCGGCGTCTTCTGCCTGGCGCTGCTGTTCGCCCGTTTCCACGCCCGGCCCTATCTCGCCGGCGCCCCCGGCTGGCTGGTGCAACTGATGGAGCCGAAGGGCGACATCCCCTACGGCGTGGCGATCGCGGCCGGGGCCCTGCTGGCGTGGCCGGAGTCGCCGCTCATGCTCCGCTTCATCGGCGCCTGAAAACGGCCTTAACCGGTTTAGGCCGGCGTTAACTCCCCGACGGGCATGGTCGTTAACGGTAGGGGACCGCCGGATCGTCCGGGTCGGAGCGGTCCTGCCGGAGATCGCCGATGAAGCCCGCCCGCATCATTGTCATCTGCATCGCCGCCGTCGCCGCCATCGGCCTCGCGCTGGTGGTGCGCGCCATGGGATCGCCGTCCGGCGAGCCCGCGGCGGTGGCGACCGCCGCCCCGGTCGAGACCCGTCCGATGGCCAAGGTGCTGGTCGCCGCGCGCGACCTCCAGCCCGGCGAGCGCCTCGCGGAAGGCGACCTGGCCTGGAAGGACTGGCCCGTCGACGAGGTCAATCCGGCCTTCATCACCGACGGCTCGGTCCCGGTCGGCGACGCCGCCGCGGCCGGGGACGAGGACAAGCCCGAAGGCGCCGTCGCCTCGGTGACCCGGGCCGCCGCCAATCTCGCCGGCGGCGGGGCCAAGGCGGACTACGTCGGCTCGGTGGTGCGCGACCCGATCCTCGCCGGCGAGCCCATCGTCGCCCGCAAGATCGTCCGCGCGGGCGACAGCGGCTACATGGCCGCCTATCTCGAGCCCGGCATGCGGGCGATGGCCATCCGCGTGACGGTGGAGACCGCCGCCGGCGGCTTCATCCTCCCCGGCGACCGGGTGGACGTGGTCCTGACCCGCGAAACCAATCTTTCGAACATGGGCGCCCAGGAGGGCGACCGTTCCAAGTTCACCTCCGCCACCGTGATGCGGAACATCAAGGTGCTCGCCATCGACCAGTCGACCCGCGCCGGCGACGACGCCCAGGCGGTGGTCGGCGCCACGGCCACCCTGGAGGTCAGCCCCGGCGACGCCGAGGCCCTGGCCCTGGCCAAGTCCGAAGGCGAGCTCAGCCTGGTGCTTCGCTCCTATGCCGACACCGGCGGTCCGTCGGGCGCGGTGACGTCCGGACGGCGCGAGGTCTCGGCCGTCCGCGTCTACCGCGGCGGCGCCCCTGAAGTGGTGGTGGTCCAATGAAGCGCCTGATCGCCGTCGCGCTCGCCGGCCTCTCCGTCGCCGTCGCCGGGCCGGCGTCCGCGCCGCTCGCCCAGACCCGCGCGGCGGTGTCGATGGGCGCGCAGTCGCAGCTGATCAACCTGCCGCGCGGCTCGTCGATGGCCATCGACCTGCCGGCGGACGCCCGCGACGTGATCGTGCCGAACCCCGCCGTGGCCGAGGCCATGCTGCACTCGCCGCGCCGCATCACCGTCATCGGCCTGGCCCCGGGCGAGACCGACGCGGTAGTGCTGGACAACGCCGGCCGCACCATCCTGTCGCTGCGCATCCGCGTCGACGCCGGCGTCTCGGCCCTGCAGGACACCCTCGATCGTGTCGTTCCGGGGTCGCGCGTCCACGCCGAGGCGGTCAACGACAGCATCATCCTGACCGGCGTGGTTTCCAGCCCCGGCGAGGCCGACCGCGCCAGCCAGGTGGCCCGCGCCTTCGTCTCCGCGCCGGAGAAGGTCATCAACATGATGACCATCGAGGGCTCCGACCAGGTGATGGTCAAGGCGCGCATCGTCGAGGTGCAGCGCACCGCCATCAAGCAGCTCGGGCTCGATGTCGATGCCGTGCTGAGCAGCGTCGGCGACGGCCTGTCCTTCTCCCAGGGCGCCACCTTCGCCGTATCCGGCAGCCAACTGGGCGGCGGCGTGCTCAACTTCGTCGACCGCTCGGGCGACGGCAATGTGCTCGACACCAACCTGCGCGCCTTCGAGCGCGCCGGACTGGTCCGCATCCTGGCCGAGCCGAACCTGACCTCGGTCAACGGCGAGAACGCCGAGTTCCTCGCCGGCGGCGAGTTCCCGGTTCCGGTCGGCCGGACGGTGGATTCCACCACCGGCCAGACCACCATCGGCATCGAGTTCAAGCCGTTCGGCGTGCGTCTCGCCTTCCGCCCCATCGTCCTGTCGCAGGGCCGCATCTCGCTGCAGCTGGCGACCGAGGTGTCGGAGCTGACCACCGCCGGCGCCTTCACCCTCGGCGGCACCGCCGACGACGCCCTCGTCATCCCGGCCCTGAACGTGCGCCGCGCCTCGAACACGGTGGAGCTGCCGTCGGGCGGCTCGCTGATGATCGCGGGCCTGCTGCGCGAGGACACCCGGCAGAACATCGACCAGCTGCCCGGCATCGGCGACCTGCCGGTGCTCGGGGCCCTGTTCCGGTCGCGCGACTACCTGTCCGGCGAGACCGAGCTGGTGATCATCGTCGAGGCCTACATCGTCTCGCCGACCTCGCCCGGCCGCCTGCAGACGCCGGCCGACGGCCTGCAGATCGCCAACGACGCCCAGACCATCCTGTTCGGCCAGCTGAACCAGCACTACGCGCCCCGCGATCTCGCCTCGGCGGCTCCGGCCAGCAGCTGGAACGGCCCGGTCGGCTATGTGATCGAATGAGGCCCGCCCCGATGCGCACCCTCCTGTCCTCGCTCGCGGCCGTCGCCCTCCTCGGAGGCTGCGCCGCCGGCATGGCGGGCTCCCCGCCGCCGCTGACGCCCCTGTCCCGCTACGCGCTGCAGGTCGAGCCGGGCCTCGACCGCATCGCCCTGGCCGTCCACGAGGAGGGCCTGTCGACCAACCAGCACGCCGCGCTGCGCGACCTCGTCGGGCGCTACGGCGCCGGCGGAACGGGCTGGGTTCAGGTGCAGGGGCCGGCGGGCGACGATCCCGCCGCCTCGCGCCAGACGTGGGAGGTGCGCGCCGCCCTGGAAGCCGCGGGCGTGCCGGCCGAACGCATCCGGGTCTCGGCCTATGACGCGCCCGATCCGCGGGCCCCCGTGCTGGCCGGCTTCGAAACGGTGCGGGCGGTGGTGCCGAACTGCGCCGCGGAGCCGCGCGACATGGGCGGGCGGTTCTCCAACGAATCCTCGCGCGGCTTCGGCTGCGCCATCACCGCCAACATGGCGGCCCAGATCGCCGACGCGCGGGACATCGTCGCCCCGCGGGCGATGAGCCCGGCCGATTCCGGTCGCGCCGCCGTGGTGTTCGAGAACTACCGCGCCGGCGAGACCGCCTCGACTCCGCAGGAACCCCTTGTCCAGGGCCGCATCGCCCGGGCCGTGGAATAGCGCCGCCATGAGCAACGCCTTCGCCCCGCGCCCCTTCGAAGACCTGGAGGACGAGTTCGACCTCGACATGGGCTACGCCGCGCCCGGAGGGCCCCGGGCGGCCGACGCCGCGGGCGGCTATCCGCCGGAAAGCCAGGACGACGAGGAGCGGCCTCCGCTCCGCTTCACCAGCCCGGCGCCGGCGACCGTCGCCCATCCCGCCGCCGAGGGGCCGCAGGTCCCCGCGGTCCCGGACTTCAATCCCGTCGGCGAACTGGTCGCCGGAGCGGCGGCCGCCTTCTCGCCGCCGGTGGTTGGCGGTCACGCGGCCGAGGTCTCGGTGCCGCGCATCGCCATCCACGTCTTCGCGGAGCGCCAGGACACGCTGGCCGCCGCGGAGCGCGCCGGCCAGGACCGGCGGCTGTCCCGCGCCACCACCCAGATCCGGGTCGGCGGCGTGGCCGCCGCGATCGAGACCTACCAGCACGAGCCGACCCCGCCGCTGATCGTGGTCGAATGCCTGAAGGACCCGCAGACCCTGCTGTGGGAGGTCGACCAGCTGGCCGAGGTCTGCGACGCCGGCACCAAGGTGGTGATCATCGGCGCCACCAACGACATCCTGCTGTTCCGCGAGCTGATGCGGCGCGGGGTCAGCGAATATCTCGTGGCCCCGATCCAGCCGCTGCAGCTGATTTCGGCCATCGGCGGCCTGTTCGCCGACCCGGCCCAGCCGTTCGTCGGCCGCTCGATCGCCTTCGTCGGCGCCCGCGGCGGCGCCGGGGCCAGCTCGGTCGCCCACAATACCGCCTACGCCATGTCGGAGCGCATCGGGGCCAATACGGTCATCGTCGACTACGACCTGCCGTTCGGCACCGCCGGGCTCGACTTCAACCAGGATCCGCTGAACGGCGTCGCCGACGCCCTGAGCCAGCCCGACCGCCTCGATCCCGTGCTGCTGGACCGGATGATGGTCCGCTGCACCGACAAGCTGAGCCTGTTCGCCGCGCCGGCGACGCTGGACACCGACTGGGAGGTCTCGCCCGAGGCCTTCGAGGAGGTGACCACCCAGATTCGTTCGACCGCGCCGTTCGTCATCCTCGACCTGCCGCACCTGTGGTCGGGCTGGATGCGCCGGACGCTGATCACGGCCGACGAGGTGGTGGTGGTGGCCACGCCCGACCTGGCCTCGCTGCGCAACGCCAAGAACATGATCGACCTGATCAGGCAGGGCCGGCCAAACGACGCGCCGCCGCGGCTGGTGCTCAACCAGGTCGGCGTGCCCGGGCGTCCGGAGATTCCGGCCAAGGAGTTCGGCAATGCGCTGGGCGTCCATCCCAGCCTGATCATCCCGTTCGACGCCAAGGTGTTCGGCGCGGCCGCCAACAACGGCCAGATGATCCTCGACGCCGGGGCCAAGTCGAAGGCGGCCGAAGCCTTCCAGATGCTGGCGCAGATCGTCTCGCAGCGGGAGCTGCCGCAGCTGGCCGCGCCGAAGGGCAAGGCCGGAGGCAAGTCGATGCTCGCCGGCCTGTTCAGGAAGAAGTCCTAAGCCGTGTTCGGCAAGCGCACAGGTCAGCCCGGCGCGTCCGCCCCGGCTCCGCGCCCGGCGCCCGCCCCCTCGCAGCCGGCCACCCAGCCCGCTCAGGGCCTGCAGACGCAGGCCTTCTCGATGGGCGGCGAGGTCGCGGAGCTGGAGCGGCCTGAACCCGCGCGCCGCGCGCCGTCGGAGGCGGCCGACCGCCTCGACGCGCTGGCCAGCCGGCCGCGGCCGGAAGCGCCGGCCCCCAAGACCCAGGGCCCCGGTCCCAAGGCCACGCCGGGCTTCGAACAGCTGAAGAAGGCCCAGGCGGTCGCCGAGATCGTCCGCGAGCAGTCGGACTACTATCACGCCACGAAGACGACGATCTTCAACGCGCTGATGAACACCATCGACCTGGCCCAGCTGGCGCAGCTGGAGCAGAAGGCGGCGGCGGAAGAGATCCGGGACATCGTCGCCGAGCTGGTGGCGATCAAGAACGTCTCGATGTCGGTGGCGGAGCAGGAGCACCTGGTCCAGGACATCGTCAACGACGTGCTGGGCTACGGGCCGCTGGAGCCGTTGCTGGCGCGCGACGACATCGCCGACATCATGGTCAACGGCGCCGGCCGTGTGTTCATCGAGGTCGGCGGCAAGGTGCAGCTGACCAACGTCCGCTTCCGTGACAACGGCCAGCTGATGAACATCTGCCAGCGGATCGTGTCGCAGGTCGGCCGCCGCGTGGACGAGAGCTCCCCGATCTGCGACGCCCGCCTGCCGGACGGCAGCCGCGTCAACGTCATCGCGCCGCCGCTGGCCATCGACGGCCCGACGCTGACGATCCGGAAGTTCAAGAAAGACAAGCTGACGATGAAGAACCTGGTGGAGTACGCCTCCATCAGTCCGGAGGGCGCGCGCGTCCTCGGGGTCATCGGCGCCTCGCGCTGCAACCTGATCATCTCGGGCGGCACCGGCTCGGGCAAGACGACGCTGCTCAACACCCTGACCGCCTTCATCGACCCGACCGAGCGGGTGATCACCTGCGAGGACGCGGCCGAACTGCAGCTGCAGCAACCGCATGTGGTGCGCCTCGAGACCCGCCCGCCCAACCTCGAGGGCCAGGGCCAGATCACCATGCGCGACCTGGTCAAGAACTGTCTGCGCATGCGTCCCGAGCGGATCATCGTCGGCGAGGTGCGCGGCCCCGAGGCCTTCGACCTGCTGCAGGCCATGAACACCGGTCACGACGGCTCGATGGGCACGCTGCACGCCAACTCGCCGCGCGAGGCCATCAGCCGGATGGAGTCGATGATCACCATGGGCGGCTACGGCCTGCCGTCCAAGACCATCCGCGAAATGATCGTCGGCTCGGTCGACGTCATCGTCCAGGCGGCGCGCCTGCGCGACGGCTCGCGCCGCATCACCCACGTGACCGAGGTGGTGGGGCTGGAAGGCGACGTCATCGTCACCCAGGACCTGTTCGTCTACGAGATCACCGGCGAGGACGAGAACGGCAAGATCGTCGGCCGGCACCGCTCGACCGGCATCGCCCGGCCGCGGTTCTGGGACCGCGCCCGCTACTACGGCCTGGAGCGCGAGCTGGCGGAAGCGCTGGACGCGGCGGAGTAGGCGATGCTTCCGATCCTCGCCGCGGTCCTGGCCTTCATCACCATCGGCGGCCTCGGCTGGGCCTTCGTGGGCGGGGGCGACTCCACCGACACCGCCGTCAAGCGGGCCCAGTCGTTCGGCTCGCCGAAGCAGAACGCCGCGGCGGCGCGCAAGGCGGCGGCCAACACCCCCGAGGCCCGCCGCAAGCAGATCATGCAGCAGCTGCAGGAGGCGGACCGGCTGGAGCGCAAGGCGCGGCTGACCCTGTCCGCCAAGCTGAAGCAGGCCGGCCTGTCGATGAGCGTGCGGACCTTCTGGATGATCAGCGCCGGCCTGGGCGTGGTCGCGATCCTGCTGCCCGTCCTGTTCGGCCTCAATCCGCTGGTGGCCCTGGGCATCGGCATGATCTTCGGCCTCGGCCTGCCGCGCTGGGTGATCGGCTTCCTCGGCAAGCGGCGCTGCAAGAAGTTCTCCAGCCATTTCGCCGACGCCGTCGACGTCATCGTGCGCGGCATCAAGTCGGGTCTGCCGGTGCACGACTGCTTCAAGATCATCGCCCGCGAGAGCCCGGCGCCGCTGGGCCCCGAGTTCCAGCGGCTGGTCGAGGCCATGGGCGTGGGCCTGACCCTGCCGCAGGCGCTGGACAAGATGTACGAGCGCATGCCGACGCCGGAGCTGAAGTTCTTCGCCATCGTCATCGGCATCCAGCAGAAGACCGGCGGCAACCTGGCGGAGGCGCTGTCGAACCTCTCTGCCGTGCTTCGCGCCCGCAAGATGATGGGCGAGAAGATCAAGGCGCTGTCGTCCGAAGCCACCGCCTCGGCGGGCATCATCGGCTCGCTGCCGCCGGCGGTGATGATCCTCGTCAGCCTCACGACGCCCGCCTACATGGCCAAGCTTTTCACCGATCCGCGCGGCCAGTTCATGCTGCTCGTCGCCGTGGTGATGATGGGCTTCGGGGTCTTCGTGATGAAGAAGATGATCTCGTTCAAGTTCTAGGGCCGGCGCGATGATCAGCTTCCTCACCGACGTCCAGAACCTCCTCAGCATCGGGGTCGGCGTGCTCGTGTTCGCCACCCTGGTGACCCTGCTCGGCTCGTTCGGGGGCGGGGCCAGGCTGGAGGGCCGGATGAAGGCCGTGGCGGTGCGCCGCGAGGAGCTGAAGCGCCGCTCGCGGCAGGCCATCGCCGCCCAGGGCTCGGGCCCCCAGGGGCTGCGCCACACCGACGCCGGCTTCAAGAAGCGGGTCGTGGAGCGGCTGAACCTGACCAAGCTGCTGGAGGACCCCAAGGTCGCCGACAAGATGGCCCAGGCCGGCTACCGCGGGCCCAAGCCGCTGACGACCTTCTACTTCTTCCGCTTCTCCATGCCCTTCGTCTTCCTGGCGATCGCGGCCTTCTACCTGTTCATCTTCAGCGACTTCGGCCTGCCGTTCATGACCCGGGTGACGGCGGTGATGGCCGCCGCGGTGGCCGGCTTCTATGCGCCGAACATCTTCCTCGCCAACCGCATCGCCAAGCGCCGGACCTCGATCATGCAGGCCTTCCCGGACGCGCTGGACCTGCTGCTGATCTGCGTCGAGGCGGGGATGTCGATCGAGGCGGCGATCCAGAAGGTGGGGCAGGAGATCGGCGGCTCGTCCATCGACCTGGCCGAGGAGCTGACCCTGCTGTCGGCCGAGCTGAGCTACCTGCCCGACCGCCGCATGGCCTACGAGGGGCTGGCCAAGCGGACCAACCACCCGGGCGTGAAGTCGGTGGCCACGGCCATGACCCAGGCCGAGACCTACGGCACCCCGCTGGGCACGGCGCTGCGCACCATGGCCAAGGAGAACCGCGAGCTGCGCCTGTCGGCGGCGGAGAAGAAGGCCGCGGCCCTGCCGGCCAAGCTGACCGTGCCGATGATCCTGTTCTTCCTGCCGGTGCTGTTCATCGTCATCCTGACGCCGGCGATCATCAGCATCCAGGACACCATGGCCAAGGGCGGCTGACGCCCGGGTGAAAGCCGGCGGAGTGGCACGGTTCCGGAATTCGGCGTGCCAACCGTGCCAACGGCAAGTCTCTGAAAACCCTTGCGACTCCTCGGCCGGTCGCGGCGACCGTGCCAGATTATCGGAAATCGCGGCGCCAACCGGGGCGAGGCGAGCTTCACCCTGTCAAAGACCCGCCGGCGACGTGGGTGAGGCGCGCCGCTTCCGCAAGAGCCGGGAAGGAAAAAATTCCCATGCCCGGAGCGCCGTTCGCCCGCGCTCAGGCCTCCGCCGCCGCCTTCCAGCCCTCGGCGATGGCGTCGACGCCGTGACGGAGCTGCTTGCGGCGCCTGTCGAAGAACATCTCGCCGCGCAGGCCGGAGAAGATGAAGCCGTTGGAGACGATGCAGCTGCCCGGCTCCAGCTCCTCGATCTCGAAATAGCGCGTCACGCGGAACCACAGGCCGCGGTTCTCGGTCCACACCAGCTGGGCGTAGGGCTGCCACTCGCCGACCTTCCCGACCACGCGCCGCTCGGGCAGGCCCTCGAAGGTCTCGGTCAGGGCGATCTGGCCGCCGAAGGCGATGGTCCCCTCGACGCCCGTCTCGACCGGGTTCCAGCGATCCCAGCGGGGCAGGTCCGCGAGGACCTCCCAGATGCGGTCGGTGGGGGCGCGCACGCCGATGCGCTTCTCGATGCGGGCGATGTCCATGGACGAACCGTCTGACACGGCTGGCGGGCGCTGAAAAGACGCCCCGTCAGCGGCCGCCCTCCGGGCCGGGCTGCGAGGCGGGCGGCGTCTCGGGCGAGGGAGTCTCGTCGCGGTCGGGCAGGTCCGGCGGACCGAGGCGCAGGCGGGCGCTGGCGAAGCAGAGGACGGTGGCGAGGCCGAGCAGGACGATGTTGGCGACGAAGGGCGCGGGCTCGGCCAGCTCGTAGAGGGCCACCCCGATCACGGGCGGGCCGAGGAAGCTGAGGCCGGCCAGCGACATCATCAGGCCGGCGACGGCCCCCTGCTCGTGCCGGTCGACGGACAGGGAGGAGCCGGCGGTGAAGCCGGGGCGGGCGAAGCCGACGCCCAGGGAGATCACGGCATAGCCGACCACCACGCCGTAGTAGCCGGGCGCGGCGATGGTCATCAGGTTGCCGACGAGGGCCAGGCCGGCGCCCCAGCGCATCAGGTCGGCGGCCTGCAGCCGGAGCAGGGGTATCAGGCCCCACTGCGCCATCAGGGTGGCGGCGGCGCCGGCCAGCATGGCGATGCCGATGAAGGGCTGGGCCGCGCGCACCGAGACCCCCGTCGCCGCCAGCTCGTCGATGACGTGGAAGCCGAGCACCGAGATGTTGATCGCTTGGGCGCCGGTGACCAGCAGGCCGTACAGCAGGTAGTCGCGGACGCGCGGGTCCTTCCACAGGCCCTTTCCGGCGTCCTCGCGGTGGCGGCCGGGGGCGGGCTGGCGGATCACGTCGCCGCTGGGCAGGCGGCGCCACACCACCCACAGCACGACGGCGCCGAACAGGGCGAACGCGTACATGGGGCCGGCGAGGCCGACGAAGGGCAGGATGAAGAAGGGGGCGATGGCCGGGCCGATCACCGTGCCCAGCCCCTGGGCCGAGGCGAGCAGGGACATCGACTGGGTGCGCTGTTCCGGGGTGGTGCGGTCGGCGACATAGGCCTGGGCCGCGATGGGCGAGGCCGAGCCGAACACGCCGTAGATGGTGCGCGCCACGGTCATCAGGGCGAAGGCGACGATCGGCAGCAGCCACAGCTGGAGGCCCGCAGTGGTGGCGACGCCGAAGCCCCCGATCGAGGCGACGAAGCCGCCGAGGCCGATCATGATCACCTTCTTGCGCCCCAGCCGGTCGGACAGGCGGGCCCAGTAGGGCGAGGTCAGGGTCCACATAAGGGCCGAGATGGCGAAGGCGGCGGAGACCAGGGTGTCCCGAAGGCCGAACTCGCGGCCGATGGCGGGCAGCACGGACTGCAGCGCCATATTGCCGGCGGCGGCGATCAGGCTGACCGCGAACAGGATGACGAAGGCGGGGGAGCGGAGGTTCACGAGCGGGACCGTAGGCGTCGGCGGGGTCTTGCGGAAGCGCCCATGGTCCGCGACGGTTGCGCTTCCATACGGGGAGACGCCGCCATGCCCATCCGCCGCCTGCTCGCCGCCTCGGGCCTCGCGCTCGCCCTGTCCGCCGGCGTCGCGGCCGCCCAGGTCCCGCTGGAGCGCGTCGAGGCGGCGGTGGCGGCGGCCACGCCGAAGGTCGTCGAATGGCGGCGCGACCTGCACGCCCATCCGGAGCTGGGCTTCGCCGAGACGCGCACCGCCGGGGTGGTGGCCGACCACCTGCGGAGCCTGGGGCTGGAGGTGCGCACCGGGGTGGGCCGGACCGGCGTGGTCGGGGTGCTGCGCGGCTTTCGGCCGGGGCGGACGGTGGCGCTGAGGGCCGACATGGACGCCCTGCCGGTGCTGGAGGCCACGGGCCTGCCCTTCGCCTCGACCGCGACCGGGACCTACATGGGCGAGACCGTGCCGGTGGCCCACGCCTGCGGCCACGACGCCCATGTCGCCATGCTGATGGGCGCCGCCGAGGTGCTGGCCGGCATGAAGGACCAGCTGGCCGGCACGGTGGTGTTCATCTTCCAGCCCGCCGAGGAGGGGGCGCCTCCGGGCGAGCCCAAGGGGGGCGCGGCCCTGATGATCGAGGAAGGGGCGCTGACCGATCCCCGGCCCGAGGCCATCTTCGGCCTGCACGTCGTGCCGGGCCGGCCGGGCACGGTGTTCTACCGGCCGCGCGGCTTCATGGCGGCCTCGGACCGCATCGACATCGTTCTGAGCGGCCGGCAGACGCACGGGGCCTGGCCGTGGAAGGGCGTCGACGTCATCGCCGCCTCGGCCCAGATCGTCCAGACCCTCAACAGCCTGACCGCCCGCACCATCGACCCGACCACCACGCCGACGGTGTTCACCGTCGCCACCCTCGATGCCGGGGTGCGCTACAACATCATCCCCGACCGGGCGACGATGTCCGGCACGTTGCGCACCTTCGACATCGCCCAGCGCGACGACCTGGTGCGGCGGGCCGAGATCGCCATCGACAACGTGGCCGAGACCTGGGGAGCGACGGCGGAGTTCTCGGTGCGCCAGAACGCGGCCCTGGTGTTCAACGACGAAGACCTGTCGGCCTGGCTGGCGCCGGTGCTGGCCGAGGCGGCGGGGGCGGACAACGTCAACGCCGCGACGCCGCCGACGACGGTGGCGGAGGACTTCTCCTACCTGTCTCAGGAGGTCCCGGGGGTGTTCTACCATCTGGGCGGGACGCCGACGGGGGTCGACCCCGCCACCGCTCCGCCGAACCATTCGCCGGCCTTCGACGTCGACGAGTCGATCCTGCCGCTGGGCGTGAAGACGCATGTGCTGAGCGCGGTGCGGTTCCTCGAGCGCCCGTAACCTCTTCGCCGGCAACCATTTTCCTCAACCGCCGGTCAAGAAAGCGGGCGCAACCTCGACCGGTTTGACGGAGGGGTGAGATGCGCGAACTGCCGGTCCGACTGCCGCCCGCCACGCTGCAGCGCCGCGGCGGCCCGCTGCGCGAGCTGTTCTTCTTCCTCGTCGCCTTCGCCGCCATGTTCAGCGGGGCGATGCTGGGGCTGGACGTGCTGACCTAGAGGCGCGCGAAGAAGGTCTCGATCACCCGGCGGTAGACCTCGGTCAGGGCCTCGATCTCGGCGACGGGGGCGCGTTCGTCGATCTGGTGCATGGTCTGGCCGACGAGGCCGAGCTCCAGCACCGGGGCCATGGCGCGGATGAAGCGGGCGTCGGAGGTGCCGCCGGTGGTCGAGGCCTCGGGGCGGCGGCCGGTCACGGCCTCGACCGCGTCCTGCACGCCGACGACGAAGGGGCCGATCTCGGTCAGGAAGGCGTCGCCGGAGTGCAGGTGCTCCAGCTCGATGCGCAGGCCGCTTTCGGCCTGGGCCCGGCCAGCCTCGGCGTTGAGCCAGGCCATCAGGCTGTCGCCGGTGTGGTTCGGGTTGAAGCGGATGTTCAGCCGGCCGCGCGCCTCGGCCGGGATCAGGTTGGTGGCGGTGTTGCCGACGTCGAGGGTGGTGAGCTCGAGGTTGGACGGCTGGAAGGCGGTGTAGCCCTCGTCGAGGCGGTGGTCGGCGAGGCGGGCGGCGAGGCGGGCCAGCACCGGCACGGGGTTGGCGGCGCGGTCGGGATAGGCGACGTGGCCCTGGCGGCCGTGGACGGTGATCCAGGTGTTGAGCGAGCCGCGGCGGCCGATCTTGATGGTGTCGCCGAGCGCGTGCTGGGAGGAGGGTTCGCCCACCACGCAGGCGTCGATGACCTCGCCCTCGGCCATCAGCGCCTCGACCACCTTCTTCGTGCCGTGCAGGGCGGGGCCTTCCTCGTCGCCGGTGATCAGGAAGCTGAGCGAGCCGGGCACATCGCCCTCGGCGAGGATGCGGGAGACGGCGGCGACCCAGGCGGCGATGCCGCCCTTCATGTCGACGGCGCCGCGGCCATAGAGCACGCCGTCGCGGATCTCCGCCTCGAACGGGGCGGCCGACCAGGCGGCGGGCGAACCGGTGGGGACCACGTCGGTGTGGCCGGCGAAGCAGAGGTTCGGCCCGGCCGTTCCGCGCCGGGCGTAGAGGTTCTCGATGACTCCTTGGTCGCCTACCGCTTCGCTGCTCGAGGCGGGGCCGAACGGCATCCGCCGGCAGTGAAAGCCGAGGCCGGCCAGGGCCCGCTCCAGCACGTCCATGGCGCCTTCGTCGGCGGGCGTGACCGAGGGGCGACGGATCAGGTCGCGGGTCAGTTCGACAGGATCGATAACCGGAGTTGATGCGGGGCTCATGCAAGCTTGCTTTACGGGGTTCCGGAGATTGGGAATAGGCTCCGTCCCATGCCGAAGATCGACATCGAAACCGCGCCGACCGGGCACGGCACAGGCTATCCCGAGGAATTCGCCGGGCCGTGCAAGCCGCGGCGGCGCTGGAAGCTGGGCGACGCCGCCGGGCTGAGCCAGTTCGGGGTCAACCTGTTGCGCCTGCCGGCCGGGGCCTGGTCGAGCCAGCGCCACTGGCACGAGGGCGAGGACGAGTTCGTCTGGGTGCTGGAGGGCGAGGTGGTGCTGGTCGAGGACGACGGGGAGACCGTGCTGCGCGCCGGCGACTGCGCGGGCTTCAGGGCCGGGGTCCGGAACGGGCACAAGATCGAGAACCGGTCGGGCGCCGAGGCGGTGCTGCTGGAGGTGGGAACCCGGACGCCCGGCGGGGATTCCGGGGACTATCCCGACATCGACATGGTCTTCCGGCCGGAAGGCTATCTGCACCGCGACGGGACGCCGTATCCGAAGGTTCCGCGCCGCACGTGACCACCGACAGCCTCGACACCGCCCCGGTGACGCCCCCGGTCCCGCCGGAACCGCCCGAGGGCCCGGCCAGCCCCTGGGGCATCCGCGACTTCCGCCTGCTGTGGTTCGGGCGGGTGGTGGCGGTGCTCGGCATCCAGATCCAGTCGTCGGCCCTGCTGTGGCAGGTCTACGAGATCGCGCGGCGCGACCATCCGGTGGAGCAGGCCAGCCTGTACCTGGGGCTGGTCGGCCTGTGCCAGTTCCTGCCGCTGCTGGCCTTCACCCTGCCGGCCGGAGCCATGGCCGACCGCCGCGACCGCAAGCGCACCGTGGCCCTGTCGATCGTGGTGGAGGGGCTCTGCGCCGGCGCCTTCCTGCTGCTGGCCCTGCACGGCGACCCGCCGCTGTGGGGGCTGCTGGCGGTGGCGGCGGTGTTCGGAGCGGCGCGAGCCTTCCTCGCCCCGGCCAGCCAGTCCTTCCTGCCCATGGTGGTGGGCCGACGCGCCCTGCCGCCGGCCATCGCGGCGCAGTCGATCGCCTTCCAGACCGGGGCCATCGCCGGCCCGGCGCTGGGCGGGGTGATCGTGGGGATCAACGTGCCGCTGGCCTACGCCTGCGCCATGGGGCTTTTCCTGCTGGGCGTGGCCGCCTTCGTGCTGATCCGCACCAGCGGCAAGCCGCATAATCCCGAGGGGAAGCAGCCGCCGCTCGAGGCGGTCCGGGAGGGGCTGGCCTATGTCTGGCGGACCAAGATCGTGCTGGGGGCCATCTCTCTGGATCTGGTGGTGGTGCTGCTGGCCGGGGTGGCGCTGCTGACGCCGATCTTCGCGCGCGACATCCTGCACGTCGGGCCCGAGGGCTTCGGCCTGCTGCGCGCCGCCTTCGGGGTGGGGGCCCTGTCGATGGCGGTCTACCTGAGCCGCTTCCCGATCGTGCGCCACGGCGGGCGCTGGATGTTCGCGGCGGTGGCGGTGTTCGGCCTGTGCACCCTGACCTTCGGCCTGTCGAAGGTGGTGTGGATCTCGGGCGCGGCCCTGCTGATCGGCGGAGCGGCGGACATGGTCAGCGTCAACATCCGCCAGACCCTTGTGCAGCTGGCCACGCCCGATCACATGCGCGGCCGGGTCAGCTCGGTGTCGATGCTGTTCATCGGCGCCTCGAACGAGCTGGGCGAGGCCTATTCCGGCGTGGCGGTCCGGCTGCTGGGCGCGGTCGGCGCGGCGGTGTTCGGCGGCGCCGGCGCCCTGGCGGCGACGGGGCTGTGGGCGGGGATGTTCCCGGGGCTGAGGAAGGCGGACCGGCTGAGCTGAGTGGCCGGTGGCCGGTGGCCAGTGGCTAGTGAGACCTCAGGCGTCGCCGACGACTGACGAAGCTGGCCAATCCGCACGCGGCCGTCACCGGCCACTGGTCACCGGCCACGGGCCACTTCCCTCACCCCCACGGCCGGAAGTGTTTCGACAGCTTCAGACCCTGACGCTGGTAGTGGCTGCCGCCCTCGCCGTAGAGGCGGGTGGGGCGCTCGGTGAGGGGTTCGTAGACGAGGCGGGCGACGATCTGGCCGTGCTCGAGCAGGAAGGGGGTGTCGTGGGTGCGCACCTCCAGCACGCCCTTGGAGCCGGCGCCGTGGGCCTCGTCGGTGCCGAAGCCCGGATCGAAGAAGCCCGCGTAGTGAACCCGGAACTCGCCGACGGACGGGTCGATGGGAGTCATCTCCGCGGCCTGATCGACCGGGATCTCGACGTCGTCGGAGGAGGCGAGGATGTAGAACTCGCCCGGGTCGAGCAGCAGCTCGCCGCGGCGCAGCGTCAGCGGCTCCCAGAAGTCGCGCGGGTCGTGGCCGTCGATGTGGTCGAGGTCGACCACGCCGGCGTGCCGGCGGCCGCGGAAGCCGACGATGCCGCCCTCGGCTCCCGTCAGGTCGACGCCGACCGAGCGGGTCTCGAGCTTCGGCGGTTCGCCGGCCTTGAGGCGGAGCTGGTTCAGCCGGGTGCCGGGGCGGACGAGGATGGAGAAGGTCTGCGGCGCGATCTCGAGATACAGCGGCCCGTCGTAGCCCTCGTCGACGTCGTCGAAGCTGCCGCCGCGGTCGGTGAGCAGGCGCACGAAGACGTCGACCCGGCCGGTCGAGCTCTTGGGGTTGGCGCGGGCGATCAGCCCCTTGGGCAGGCTGAGCCGCTCCTGCAGGCGGGCGATGTAGACGCAGCCCTTCTCCATCACGTAGCCGGCCGACAGGTCGATGGCGTGCATGGCCACGTCGGCGATGCGGTCCTCGACCTTGCGCTGGCCGGGCAGGAAGGAGGCGCGCACGCGCCAGGCCCGGTCGGACAGGCGCAGGTCGAGGCTGGCGGGCTGCACCTGATCGGCGTCGAAAGGCGTGTCGGAGACGATGGCGCCGGCGGCGATCAGGGTCTCGATGGACTGGCAGGGCAGGATGCCGGGGGCGGCGGATTCGAAGGACGTCATGGCTCCCGCTTACACGATTTTCCGGCCCGTCTCGCCTGCCGTCGCATACGGCGCCGCTTGACCCGGCCGCGGGTCGCGGGCCCATTCGGATCATGCACGACAGCCGCGCCTACGAAGCCGAGACCGATGGCATCCTGGTGCGGGTGCGCCCCAGCTATCTGGCCGGGCAATCCGACCCTGACGCGGGGCGATGGGTGTGGGCCTACCAGGTCGAGATCGTCAACCTGTCGGCTGGACCGGTGCAGCTGGTGGCGCGGCACTGGACCATCACCGACGGGCGCGGGCAGGTCGAGGAGGTGCGCGGCGCCGGCGTGGTCGGCGAGCAGCCGACCATCCAGCCGGGCGACAGCTATTCCTACGCCTCGGGCTGCCCGCTGGGCACGGCCTCGGGGGCGATGGTCGGGACCTACCGCATGGTCGACGACCGCGGCCACATGTTCGAGGTCGCCATCCCCGCCTTCAGCCTCGATGTGCCGGGGGAGCGGCGGGTGCTGAACTAGGGAGTGGCCCGCGGCCCGTGGCCCGTGGCTCTGGCGGTGGTCGTCGGACAGTGTTCCTCGCGGCGGCCGCATCGGCACTGGTCACCAGCCACGGGCCACTGGCCACATTGGTTTGACGAGTTGTCCGCGACGTCTGGGTCATTGAGCGGGTGAGGGGCTGCGTCAACCCGGAGAACCGCAGCCCCGCCCCAGTCCCGGGGCCGCTGCGGGAGCGGCGCCGAGGCGGACGGCGGCCCCTCTAGGGGGCGTCTGTGACGGTCTTGCGACCAAACGACGACGGGCGCGCGAAAGGATCGCGCGCCCGCCAGGGAAGGAATGTTCTCAGATGTAGCGGCGCAGCGAGCGGGCCAGTTCGGCGGCCCCGTCCTTGCCGCCTTTCCTGACCTGCGGCTGGTAGGCGACGCGGGCGTGCTCGACGCAGTAGACCCCTTCCGAGGCGCGGCGGCCGCAGAAGCTGAACTCGGTCGAGGACGGGTCGCCGATCGGCCATTTGCACATGTGGGCGCCGAGGGTCATGACCGTGGCGGTGCCCGGCAGGTCGGGCATCGGGGCGGGGACAGTCGGCGCGGCCGGGCGCGGCTGGGCCGCCTCGATGCGGCGCGGGGCCGACGGCGCCTGGGTCGCCTGCGGGGTCGGGCGCGGACGCGACGGGCGGAAGGTGGCGCGGGCCGGCTGCGAGGGCGCGGCGCGGCCCGACAGGCCCAGCCGGTGCACCTTGCCGATGACGGCGTTGCGGGTGACGCCGCCGCCGAGCGCCTTGGCGATCTGGCTCGCCGACTGGCCTTCCAGCCAGAGCTTCTTCAGCGCGCCGACGCGGTCTTCGGTCCAGCCTGGGGTCATGGGGGCGCCCTCCGGTGAGATTCAACATATGGGGCCTGACCCCTCCTCCCGGGGCCGCGACCTACCACTAATCGTAAACCACCTCTTAAAAGCCGCAATATGTGCGAATCGGTCCGTCCACAGGAACTAGATGTGGTATGGTTAAGGCTCGGCCGCTGCGCGGCCGAGCCGTGGCCAGTGGGTGGTGGCCCGTGGCCAGTGAGGCGCGTTGAGGCGAGTGGTCGGGCAGCGGGGTCGCGCGGCGCCTTTCGGTCACTGGCCACTGGCCACGGGCCACGGGCCACTGGCCACTTGCGCTGGACGCCTCAGCGCCGCATCTCCGCCCGATGACCGACCTCGCCGCCATCCCCGTCCGTCCGCCCGAGCCGCGCCGCTATCACGGCGTCAACTGGGAGGGGGTGAAGACCCTGTACCTCAAGGAGGTGCGGCGGTTCTGGAAGGTGGGGGCGCAGACGGTGGCGGCGCCGGTGGTCACCACCCTGCTCTACATGATGGTCTTCGTGGTCGCCCTGCAGGGCGCGCGGCCGCCGCTGCACGGCACGCCCTTCGCCGAGTTCGTGGCGCCGGGCCTGATCATGATGGCGATGCTGAACAACGCCTTCGCCAACGCCTCCTCCAGCCTGATCCAGGCCAAGATCATGGGCACGGCGACGGACTTCCTGACCCCGCCGCTGACGCCGCTGGAGCTGACCATCGGCTTCTCCCTGGGCGCGGCGACCCGAGGCCTGGCGGTCGGGCTGGTGACGGCGGTGTGCGTGCTGCCCTTCGCGCGGCTGGGCGTGACCAATGCGCTGGCCATCGTCTGGTTCGCGCTCGCCGCCTCCCTGATGATGGGCATGCTCGGCGTCTTCGCCGGCCTGTGGTCCGAGAAGTTCGACCACCTGGCGGCGGTGCAGAACTTCGTGGTCATGCCGATGACCTTCCTGTCGGGGGCCTTCTATCTGGTCGAGAACCTGCCCGAGCCGTTCGCGACCATCAGCCACTTCAACCCCTTCTTCTACCTGATCGACGGCTTCCGTTCGGGGTTCATCGGCCACGCCGAGGGCGACATCCGCATCGGCGTGGCGATGAGCGCGGCTCTGACCGTGGGTCTGGCCGTGGCCTGCTGGGCCGTGTTCCGCTCGGGCTGGCGCCTCAAGAGCTAGGCGTTGCCGCGGCCGCGGTCGTCGGGGTCGATCGCGCCGCCCGGGCCGGCGTTGTTGGCGACGTCGCCCTCGACGGTGCTGTCGCCCTCGATCTCCTCGAGGCCTTCGGCGCGGCTCAGGCCCGGCGACTGGCCGATGCCGGGATTGCGCTGCAGGTCGTCGGGGCCCTTGACCGGCTGATGGGCGGGATCGGGGTGCTGGGACATGGGTGACTCCATTCGCGGACTCAATCGGGATGAAGGGAGAGCGGTTCCGACGGCGCCGGTTCGCCTGACAGGGTTTTAAGGTGCGCGCCGCCGCCGCCCGCGCTAGCCATGGCGCAGCTCAATCGAGGGGGTTCCATGCTGTTCCGTTCGCTCGCCGCCGCCGCGGCGCTTCTCGCCGTCGCCGCGCCCGCCGCCGCCCAGGACGCCGACCTGGGGGCCCGCGTCGGCGCCTACATCCAGCCGACCAACGAGGCCCGCACCCGCGTGGTGGTGGATCAGGTCCGGGCCGCCGGCTTCGAGCCGGTGGTGGAGACCTTCGCCGGCGGCAACCGCCGCACCGGCGAGATGGAGGGGCGCAATGTGGTGTTCACGATCGGCGAGGGCGAGCGCGAGATCCTGCTGACGGCGCACTACGACGCCGTGGTGCTGCAGGACGGGTCGATGTCCCAGGGCGTGGTCGACAACGCGGCCTCGGTGGTGGGCGTGATCGAGGCCGCCAAGCGGCTGCGCGACGCCGATCTGGACCACCGGGTGCGGGTCATCCTGTTCGATCAGGAGGAGCTGGGCCTGATCGGCGCGCGCAAGTGGATCGAGGCGCATGGCCTGGCCAACGTCGCCGCCGTGGTGAACTCGGACGTCGCCGCCTATGGCGACACCATGATGTACGGACTCAACAACGGGGCCCAGTCGGCCGCTGTGGTGCGGGCGGTGCGCGAAGTGTGCGCCGAGCGGGCGATGCACTGCGTCGGCTATCCGGTCTATCCCCCGTCGGACGACCGCGCCTTCTCGGGCGCCGGGCTGACCGAGGCGGGAGAGGCCGGGGCGATCGACCGCGTGCCGACCGTGTCGCTGGGCTTCCAGGACCACGTCGGCGCCCACCAGATGTGGCTGGCCTTCAACGGCGGCGAGAGCAACGGACTGGCCGAGGGCTTCGTGCCGCGGGTGTTCCGGCTGATCCACTCCGCCGAAGACACCATGGCGCAGGTCGACCCGGCGACGGTGGCGCTGGCGGGCGAGACCTATGCGGCAGTGGTGGCGAAGCTGGACGGGCAGCTGGGCGACTGACGCGTCTCCTCCCCGTCGCGCAGCGATGGGGAGGGGGACCGCGAAGCGGTGGAGGGGTTTTGTCCGCGTGCTCCGTCGGCAGCCCCTCCGTCTCGCCGCCTTCGCCGGCGATCCACCTCCCCATCGCTCCGCGACGGGGAGGAGACGGGAAGCGCCGGCCGTCTCGGCCGTGGTGTTGACTAAGCCCCGGCCCCGTCCGACAAGGCGTCACCCTTTCATCGGCTCCGTCGCGCATCGCGGCGGGGCCGTTCTCTCTTAAGGAGGTACCGTCCCGTGTCCACCGAACATCTGATGGGTGTCTACAACCGCGCGCCGCTGGAGGTGGAGCGTGGTCAGGGCGCCCGGCTGTGGTCGACCGACGGGACCGAGTACCTCGACTGCGTGGCCGGCATCTCCACCAACGGCCTGGGCCATGCCCATCCGAAGCTGGTGCAGGCCGTGACCGAGCAGGCCCAGAAGCTCTGGCACGTCTCCAACATCTTCCGCATCCCGGGGCAGGAAGCACTGGCCGACATGCTGTGCGCCAACAGCTTCGCCGACGTGGTCTTCTTCACCAACTCGGGCACCGAGGCGGTCGAGTGCGCCCTGAAGACGGCGCGCAAGCACCACGTCGCCAACGGCCAGCCGGAGCGGATCGACATCTACGGCTTCGACGGCTCGTTCCACGGCCGCACCTACGGGGCCATCAACGCCGCCGCCAACCCGAACTACACCAACGGCTTCGGCCCGCCGATGGAGGGCTTCCACCAGCTGGTCTGGGGCGACCGCGAGGCGCTGGAGGCGGCGTTCCGCAACCCGACCACGGCCGCGGTCATCCTCGAGCCGGTGCAGGGCGAGGGCGGCTGCCGCGCCACGCCGGACGAGGACCTGCGCTGGATGCGCCAGATGGCCGACGAGACCGGCGTGCTGATCATCTTCGACGAGGTCCAGTGCGGCATGGGCCGGACCGGCAAGCTGTGGGCCCACGAATGGGCCGGCATGACCCCGGACATCATGGCCGTGGCCAAGGCGCTGGGCGGCGGCTTCCCGGTCGGGGCCTGCCTGGCCACCGCCGAGGCGGCCAAGGGCATGACCGTCGGGGTGCATGGCTCGACCTTCGGCGGCAATCCGCTGGCCATGGCCGTCGGCCAGGCCGCCCTGTCGGAGATCGCCAAGCCGGAAACCCTGGCCCACGTCAACGAGATCTCCGGCTATCTGAAGCAGCAGCTGCACGGGCTGAAGGAGCGCTTCCCGGATGTCATCGTCGACGTGCGCGGCAAGGGCCTGCTGATCGGCGTCAAGCTGGTCCCCAACAACCGCGAATTCATGGGTTGGGCCCGCGACGAGCAGCGTCTGCTGGTCGCCGGCGGCGGCGACAACTGCGTGCGCATGCTGCCGCCGCTGATTCTGACGCTGGAAGAGGCGCGCGACGCCGTCGAGCGTTTCGAGAAGACCTGCGAGTTCGCGCGCGGCAAGATGGCGGCGTAAGACAATTTCCCTCCCCGTCTCGGGGAGGGTGGCCGGCGCGAAGCGTCGGCCGGGTGGGGAGGGCCGGCAACTCATCCCGTTTCGCAGGGCCGCCCCCACCCGGTCCCTGCGGGACCGCCCTCCCCTGAAGGGGAGGGAGAGGCATCGCTCATGACCCGCCATTTCCTCGACATCCACCGGCTCCCGGCCGAAGATCTGCGCGCCATCCTCGACGACGCGCATGCCCGCAAGCAGGCGCGAATGGGCTGGCCGCAGGGGCGGGCGGACGCCGATGCGCCCGGCAAGGACCGGGTGCTGGCCATGGTGTTCGAGAAGAACTCCACCCGGACGCGGTTCTCGTTCGACGCGGCCATCCGGCAGCTGGGCGGCAGCTCGATCATCGCCAACGCCGGCGACATGCAGCTGGGTCGGGGCGAGCCGGTCGAGGACACGGCGCGGGTGCTGTCGCGCATGGTCGACGCGGTGATGATCCGCGCCAACGACCACGAGGAGGTGGAGCGCTTCGCCCGCGTCTCGACCGTGCCGGTGATCAACGGCCTGACCGACCGGTCGCACCCCTGCCAGATCCTGGCCGACCTGCTGACCATCGAGGAGCACCTCGGCCCGGTGGCCGGTCGGACGGTGGCGTGGATCGGCGACGGCAACAACGTCTGCCACAGCTTCATGCATGCGGCGCCGAAGTTCGGGTTCCGGCTGCAGGTCGCCTGCCCGGCGGAATACCATCCCGACCTGCGCGACCTCGCCGTCGGCGGCGACCATGTGATGCTGACCGGCGACCCGCGCGAGGCGGCGGCCGGGGCGGACGTGGTGGTCACCGACACCTGGGTGTCGATGGGCGACCAGGACTACGAGGCGCGGCTGGAGGCGTTCGAGGGCTACACCGTCGACGACGCGCTGATGGCGGCGGCCAATCCGGACGCCGTCTTCCTGCACTGCCTGCCGGCACACCGCGGCGAGGAGGTGACCGACGCCGTCATCGACGGCCCGCGCTCGCTGGTCTGGGACGAGGCCGAAAACCGCATCCACGCCCAGAAGGCGGTGCTGGCGTGGTGCTTCGCGGAGGGCTGAAACCCTCCGCCACTGGCCAGTGGCCAGTGGCCAGTGGCCAGTGGAGCCGGCGCTTGTGGCCCGGGCTGATCACTCACCACGGGCCACGGGCCACCTACTGCAGATTGACGTCCGCGGCGCCGCCCGCGTCGGGCAGGGTCTTCGTGACGTTGGCCTTGGCGATCTCGTAGGCGAACTTGAAGAACCCGCCTTCGTTGACCCAGACCCGACCATCGTCGGCGTCGAAGCGGAGGATGGTCAGGTGGGGATCATCCTTGCCGTCGGGATACCAGGCGGCCAGCACCGGGTTCCAGTAGCGGTCGATGACCTCGCGGTCGTGGCCGTGCACCGACAGCTCGCCGTGGATGCAGGCCCAGACGTTCTGGTCCTTCGCGCCGTAGTGGAACATGGCGCTCTGGCCGCCGGGCAGGGCGGCGTCGCGGGCGAGGTCGGTGTCGTCGCGGGTGAAGAACCAGATCGTGCCGGTCTCTTCCTCGCGGAAGGCGGTCATCGGCTGGGCGTGGTAGCCCGGCTGGTCGAGGCCCAACAGGCCGGTGTTGGATGTCTTCAGGCTGTCCCAGAAGGCCTCTTCGGCCTCGGCGGCGGTGAGGGTCGTGTCGCCCATGCGTCTGTCTCCTGATCTGAGAGGTTCGGATCGGGAATGACGCCGGGGCGGGGTAGTTCCGCTCAGTATGGCGGACGGGGCGCGCCGAGCAGGGTTCCGACGTGGATCAGCAGGATCAGCACGGCGGCCGCGGACAACACCATGATCAGGCGCCAAGGGACCATGCGCACCCCCTTCAGGTTCCACGGTCGGGCGCCGCGCCAGCCGGCGAAGACGGCCAGGGCCAGGGCGGCCGCGGCGAGGGCGAGGGTGGTGGTCAGGTCCATCGCGGCGAGGTGGCCCGGCGGGCCCGTCGGCGCAAGGGTCGAGTCCTTGCGACGACGTTAATCTTTACGCCCCGTTAACCGGCGCGGAGCGATCTCTGGACAGTGCAGGCGGGCTTTCCACAGGATGATGCCGCAACGCTACATCTTGGGGTTAACCGCGAGTTTACACCCCTGATCTGGGCGATTAGCGTCCAGCCAAAGGTCGGGAGGCGAATCAGTGAGCGCAGCCGCGCCGTGGAGCGTTAAGGGCATCGACCCGAAGGCTCGCGAGATCGCCAAGGACCTTGCGCGCCGCTCCGGCATGACGCTGGGCGAGTGGCTGAATTCCATGATCATGGAGGACGGCGACGAGGACGAGGGCTACACGCCCCTGCCGCGTCGTCCGCACGCCGCCGAGACCTTCGAGCGCCGCGGCCGCAGCCGCCGGCTGGAGGACGCCTACGGCTCGGGCGACGAGGCCTGGCAGCGGCTAAGCGCGTCGGTCGACGCCATCGCCGCCCGGCTGGAGGCCGCCGAGCGTCGCTCGACCGTGGCCATCCAGGGCGTCGACCAGGCGGTCACGGGCCTGCTGCGCCGACTCGAGAACCAGGACCAGAGCGGCCGCCAGGTCGGACGCCGCATCGACGACATCGCCGAGGAGCTGCGCGAGGGCCATCGCCGCCTGCGCAAGTTCGAACAGGAGACCGGCCCGAAGACGCTGGAGACCTTTGGCAAGGTGGAGTCGTCGCTGGGGGCGCTGGCCGGTCGGCTGTACGACATCGAGGAGCGCCAGCGCGCCGGCGTCAACGAACTGCGCCAGCGTATGGACGCGGTCGAGAAGGTCGCCGGTCCGGGCGCCGGCGCGGACCTGCTGGCCCAGGTCGGAGCCCGACTGGACCAGGCGCAGGCCCGCACCACCGAGGCGCTGCGTGGGCTGGAGCGGTCGTTCGCGGGGCTGGACCAGCGCCTGCGCGCCGCCGAGGGGCGGATCGAACCGGAAGGCGCGCGCGAGGCGGCCCGCTTCGAGAAGCTGGCCGAGACCCTGAGCCGCCAGGTCGAGGCGAACCGCGCCGAGATGATGCGCCGGCTGGACACGGCCGAGACCGAGAACCGCATCGATCGCATCGAGCGGGCGGTGCTGGCCATCGGCGAACAGGTCAAGGCGTCCGAGACCCGCTCGGCCAAGGCGGTCGAGAGCATGGGCCGCGAGGTCCTGCGCATCGCCGAGAACCTCAACGGCCGCGTCGGCCGCATCGAGAGCGAGGGCCCGGCCCGGCTCGAGCAGCTGGGCGAGACGCTGGCCCGCAAGGTCGAGGGCGACCTCGGCCGGCTGGCCCAGGGGCTGGAGCAGCGGCTGGTCGCCGCCGACGACCGCCACGCCCTGGCGCTTGAGAAGCTGGGCGGCGAGATCACCCGCATCTCGGACCGGCTGAGCGAGCGCATCGCCCAGTCCGAGCGCCGTTCGCAACAGGCGCTGGAGGACATCGGCCGGCGGCTGGTGGACAGTTCGAGCCGCATCGAGCAGCGCTATGATCGCGCCTCCGGCGAGCTGGCCGAGCGCATGCGGCTGTCGGAGGAGCGCACCGCCGCCCTCATCGCCGAGGCGCGCGAGAACATCGAGCGCCGCGCCGCGCCGACGAAGGCGGAGGCGCCCGTGCCGCCGGCGGAGCCCGACTGGCGCGCCGCGGCCTTCCCCGACGCGGCCTTCCCGGGCGCCGCCTTCGAGGACCCCGCCTTCGCCGAGCAGGAGGCGTGGTCGGCCGACCTGGCGCCGCCGCAGCCGGAGACCCTGACCGCCGACACCGTGTTCGACGCGGTGATGCGCGGTCCGGTCGCCCAGCCCGAGAC
>JAEYTA010000135.1 GCA_023434265.1 Pseudomonadota bacterium | reverse complement strand
CGCCTCCAAGGCCCGAACCGCCGCCCTGCCGGCGCTCTCCAATCGCATTCTGCTGGTCAGCGGCGGCCTGCTGGCCGCCGCCGCCCTGGCCTTCGCCGCTCCCGCCGCGCGGGCCCAGTCGCAGCCGGGCGGCGGCGCGCCCCAGACCATCTAGGCCGTGACCGAGCGCCCGGCGCTGAACCTGTCGGCCTATGGCGAGGTCAAGGCCGCGCCGGACATGGCCACCATCCATTTCGGCGTCGTCACCGAGGCGGCCACCGCGGCCGAGGCGATGCAGCAGAACGCCGCCCGCATGACCCAGGTCATGGACGCGCTGCGTCGTGCCGGAATCGCCGGGCGCGACGTCCAGACCTCGGGCCTCAACCTGTCGGCCCAGTACGACTACGTCCAGAACGAGCCGCCGCGCCTGCGCGGCTACCAGGCCAGCAACCAGGTGACGGTGACGATCAATGACCTCGACCGGGTCGGTTCGACCGCCGACGCGGTGGTGGCCGCCGGCGTCAACCAGATCGGCGGGATTTCCTTCGGTCTCAAGGATTCGACGGCCGCCGAGAACCAGGCTCGTCAGCTGGCCGTGCGCAATCTGCAGGCCAAGGCCGCGCTGTACGCCCAGGCCCTGGGCGTGAACCTCGGCGGCATCCGGTCGCTGACCGAGGGCGGCGGCTATACGCCCCAGCCGCCGCGGCCGATGTACGCCCGCGCCGAAATGGCCATGGACGCCGCCTCGACCCCGGTCGCCGCCGGCGAACTGACGGTGCGGATCGACATCACCGGGGTGTACGACCTGGCGCGCTGAAAGTGACCCGTGGCCGGCGGCCCGTGACCAGGAATCGGAGCGCGTCTTCGGTTTCTGACGCCCGCCGGCCACGGGCCACTGGCCGCTGGCGGCCGTCAGGCCGCCTTCTTGATCTCGTTGCGGTCGTCCAGCAGCACTACCGTCGGCGACCACTGGCGGGCCTCTTCCTGCGGCAGCTGGCCGTAGGTGACCACGATGACCTTGTCGTTCTTCTGCACCAGGCGGGCGGCGGCGCCGTTGACGCCGATGACGCGCGAGCCGCGCGGGGCCTCGATGGCGTAGGTGGTGAAGCGCGCGCCGTTGGTGATGTTCAGCACGTCGACCTGCTCGTGCGGAAAGATGCCCGCGGCGTCCAGCAGGTCGGCGTCGATGGCGATCGAGCCCTCGTAGTCGAGATCGGCCTGGGTCACCGTCGCGCGGTGCAGTTTGGCCTTCATCAGGGTGACCAGCATGGGGAGTGCGGTCCCTTGGTGACGCGGGGCGATCCGCCCCCGCTCGCAGGCCGTGGATATAGGCGTTCCGCGGGCCGGCATCAATCATTCTCGCTGCGTCGCAACATGCATGCTGCGGCGCATTCGCCCGTTACGCGACGTTCATTTGACGGAAGGCTTCGCCGCCCTATGGTCGAATTGTGGCCATCACCCGGCCCGGGCCCCGGACGACGTCCCACTCCATGAAGCAGTTCTTCCTCACCGTGGCGGGCGTGTTCGCCGGCCTGTTCCTGTTCCTCGTGGTCGTGCCCTTCATGCTGATCGCCGTGGCCATCGGCTCGGCGTCGTCGAAGGAGCCGACTCCGGCCAACTCGGTGCTCGAACTGGACCTGCGCGAGGGGCTGACCGACCAGACGCCGACCAATCCGTTCGCCCTGTTCGGCGGATCCGGCCTGTCGACCCTGCAGATCGTCGACACCCTGGCCATGGCCGAGGACGACGACCGGGTGAAGGTGCTGCTGATCCGCCTGCCGGAGGCGGGCGTCACCCCCGCGGCGGCCGACGAGATCCGCCAGGCCGTGCGCCGCTTCCGCCGCTCGGGCAAGCTGGTCATCGCCCACAGCCAGGGCTTCCAGCCGGTCGGGACCAGCATCTCCAGCTACATGCTGGGCGCCTCGGCCTCCGAGCTGTGGATGCAGAACACCGCCAGCTTCCAGGTCGCCGGCTTCTCGACCGACTCCATCTTCCTCGGCCGGGCCTTCGAACGCTACGGCGTCGATGCCGAGTTCGAGCAGCGCTACGAGTACAAGAACGCGGTCAACGAATACACCGAGAGCGACTTCACCCCGGCCCATCGCGAGGCGATGACCGCGTGGATGGGCTCGATCTACGCCTCGGCCCTCGCCAACGCCGCCCAGGACCGGCGGCTGACGCCCCAGGCGCTGCGCGAGACCATCGAGGCGGGCCCGTATTCCTCGGCCCAGGCGCTGCAACGCCGTCTGATCGACAAGATCGGACAGGTCGAGGAGGCCGAGGCCGAGGCGAAGCGCCGGGCCGGCCGCGGCGCCGGGATCATCGAATTCCGGGACTACGCCTCGTCGCAAGGCGAGCGCAGCGGCTCGGGCCGCAACGCCATCGCCATCGTCGGCGGCGAGGGCGCCATCATGACCGGCACGGGCGGCGGCGCCGATCCGTTCGGCGGCGGGTCCTCGATCATGTCGGACGACCTGGCCGAGGCCATCTACGACGCCATCGAGGACAAGGCGGTCAAGGCCATCGTCTTCCGCGTCTCCTCGCCCGGCGGCTCGCCCGAAGCGTCCGAGCAGATCCTTGCGGCGGTGCGCGCGGCGAGAGCGGCGGGCAAGCCGGTGGTCGTGTCGATGGGCGACTACGCCGCCTCGGGCGGCTACTGGATCAGCTCCGAGGCCGACTGGATCGTGGCCCAGCCCAGCACCCTGACCGGCTCGATCGGCGTCTTCGGCGGCAAGTTCGTGCTGGCCGACGCGCTGGGCCGCTTCGGCGTCGACATGCGCAATCTCAGCGTCGGCGGCGACTACGCCGGGGCCTTCTCGCCCTCGGAGCCGTTCACGGCCGAGCAGCGCGCCGCCTTCGCCGCCTCCATCGACCGCACCTACGAGGAGTTCATCGCCCGCGTCTCGACCGGCCGGCGCCTGCCCCCCGCACGCGTCCGGGAGATCGCGCGCGGGCGGGTCTGGACCGGCGCCCAGGCCCGCGAACTGGGTCTGGTCGACCAGCTCGGCGGTATGGAAGAGGCCGTCGCCAAGGCCCGCCAGCTGGCCCGCATCCCCGACGACGAGTCGGTGCGCTTCAAGCGCTATCCGACGCCGGAGTCGCCGTTCGAGGCCCTGTCCGAGATGTTCGGCGTCTCGGGCGAGGCGGCGCGGGTTCTGGTCGGCATCGGCGGGGTCATGAACGACCCGGCGGCGGAAGCGGCGGTTCGTCGCATCCGGACCGAACGCGCCCGGGCCTCGGGCGCGTCGGTGCTGGCCGACCAGCCGTATTGAGCGGTTCCGGACACTCGCCTGTGAAGGCGTCGCTCATTGACCGTTCACCCCTGTGGACCGACATTGCGGTTCGGGCGTTGTCCGCAGCGCCGCTGAAGGTATCGCCATGACCCAGTCCGACCGTCTGTTGTTCGCTCACGCCGGGGCCGGGGCCCGCCGCCCCGCCGGCGGCCTGCTGGGTCCGGTGATGTGGCTGGGCGGCGTGATCGCCACCGCCGCCGCCATGGCCGTGGGCGCGGTGCTGGCCGTGGTCACCGCCGCCGCCGTCGCCGTCATCGCCCTGATCGCCGCCGTGCTGGTCTTCTTCGCCGGCCTCGCCATGCGCGCCCGCGGCGCGGTGACCCGCCGCAACCGCCGCGCTGACGACGTCATCGAGGCGCGCAAGGTCGACGGCGCCTGGGTCGCCTACGGCTGGGAGCGGACCGGCCGGTAGGGCGGCGTCGTGCGGGCCATCCGGGAGCTGCCGTCCCCCAATTTTGACGCCCGGCGCGGGCCGCCGGACATGCTGGTGCTGCACTACACCGGCATGGAGACGGCCCAGGCCGCCATCGCCCGCCTGTGCGACCCGGAGGCGAAGGTCTCCGCCCATTATGTCGTCGACGAGGACGGCTCGATCCTGCGCCTGGTCGCCGAGGAACGTCGCGCCTGGCACGCCGGCCGCGGCTCATGGCAGGGCGAGACCGACTGCAACGCCGCCTCCATCGGCCTCGAGATCGTCAATCCCGGCCACGAATTCGGCTACCGCGACTTCCCCGAGGCCCAGATCGACGCGGTGCTGGAGCTGGTCGCCGACATCCGCAGCCGCTGGACCATCCCCGACGCCCGCATCATCGGCCATTCCGACCTGGCGCCCGACCGCAAGCAGGATCCCGGCGAGCGCTTTCCGTGGAAGCGACTGGCGGGGGAGGGGCACGGCCTGTGGTTCGAGCCGGCCGAGGAGCGCATCGCCGCCCTCGGCGCGCCGCTCTCGCCCGGCGACGGCGGCCTGGGCGTCGTCGTGCTGCGGGCGGGCCTGCACCGCCTCGGCTACGGCCTGCAGCCCGGCGGCGATTACGACGACGAGACCCGCGTCACGGTCGAGGCCTTCCAGCGCCACTGGCGACCGGCGCGCGTGGACGGGATCGCCGACGGCGAGACCCGGGCTACCCTGATGGGGGTGCTCCAGCTGGCGTCCGCCGAAAGCCCCACCGGCGTGCTGTGACGGCGGGCGGGCCGAGGACGCGGGCGGAGAATGCGGCGCGGCGCGAGGCCGAACGCGAAGCCCGCCATCAGCGCTGGCTGGAGGTCGAGCTGCCCCGGATTCGCGCCGCCGTCCGGGCCGAGGTCGAGCGGCGGGGGCTGGCCTCTTTCATGAACGACACCCGCTGGGCGCGGCTGGTCGAGGCGGTTCACGCCGAATTGCCCTTCCCGCCGGCCTTCCAGCTCCAGCCGATGCTGGGCGAACGACAGCCGCTCATCGACCCGGACGCCGTCCGGGGCTGGGGCGCCTGGTCCGAGCTGCAATTCCCCGTCGATGTCGAGTGGCTGCGCGTCATCCCACGCTACCGCAGGCCGGTCGGACGGCTCGTGCCGGACGAGACGGTGGACGCCACGGACGCCTTCCGGGCCCTTCTGGCGCGCCTGCGGATTCCCTTCCGGGAGGATGCGGCCCGCACCTTCTGGATCTACGGCTACGCTCCCGCCGACCCGGCGACATTGACGCCGCCCTCCGAAGCGCCCACCTAGGAGCCGCCAGACGGCCGGGCGGTCGCGCTTCTACGCTAAAGCTTCGCAGCGCTTGCGCTCCGGAGCCCTGGCGAAGGAGCGAGGAAAGTCCGGGCTCCACGGTGAAAAGGCGGCGGATAACCTCCGCCCGGGGCGACCCGAGGGATAGCGCCACAGAAAGCAAACCTCCGGCCTCGCGAGGCCGGGAAGGGTGAAAGGGTGGGGTAAGAGCCCACCGCGGGCCTGGCGACAGGACCGGCATGGCAAGCCCCGCCTGGAGCAAGACCGAATAGGGACGTCGCGCGGGTTCGCCCGCAGGGTTCACCGCCCGAGACGTCCGGGTAGGTCGCGAGAACCGGTCAGCAATGGCCGGTCCAGAGGAATGATCGTCGCCGCGCCTCGGTGCGGAACAGAACCCGGCTTACAGGCCGTCTGGCTTTTTTTCCCTGCATCGGATGACCGGGCCTGCGCCTGGGGCGGCCCGCCCGCTCGGTCGGATCGGGGCCCGTTGTCCCGCCCTTAAGCCTTGTCATGCAAGACGGATTCGTTGCTGTCCCCAGCCTGTCGATACTCTGGATGTTCCATGTATGTTCCAGTGCAGGCGCAAGAATTCGCGCCAGCGTGACAGTTAACGGGCGTCAACTAATCCCATTGTGGCCCATTTGATCCCATGCTATCCCAATCCTGCTGAACAGGGGCGCGGGTCGAACCGCGGCGGTCACAGGGATCAGAGGGGCGGATCGAAGGGTCCGAGTTGGGCTGGGCGTGTTTCTCTCGACCTATGAGAAACAACTGGACGGCAAGCGCCGCCTGCTGATCCCGCAGGAGTTCCGCACCGCCGACAACGGCGCCGAGCACGGCGTGTTCTGCTTCTTCTCGATCGAGTCCGACTGCCTCGAGGCCGGCGGCGACAAGCTGATGGCCGAATACGTGGCCATGATCGAGGAACTGCCCTTCGGCGACGACCAGCGCACCGCGCTGGAAGAGACCTTCTACGCCGGCCAGCGGCCTCTCTCCTACGACGGCGGCGGCCGCATCACCCTCCCCGAGAGCCTGTGCCAGGAGGCCGGGCTGGGCGACGACGTGGTCATCGTCGGCCTCGGCTCGCGCTTCCAGATCTGGGACCGCGCCCGCTGGAGCGCCCGTCGCGAGGAGCGCCGCGCCCTGGCCCGTCAGGCCGTGCGCGAACGCGGCGAGGCCGCCCGCCGGGCCCGCGCCGCCAGGGCCGGGGAGGGCGCATGAGCCCGCATGCCCCCGTCCTTCTCGCCGAGGTGCTGGAGGCGCTGACGCCCGGGGCCGGCGACGTCATCATCGACGCCACCTTCGGCGCCGGGGGGTACACCCGCGCCATCCTCGAGACCGGCGCAACGGTGATCGCGCTGGACCGCGACCCGACGGTGCAGCCGTTCGCCGACGCCGTCGCCAACGACTATCCGGACCGCTTCCGCCTCGTCCGCACGCCCTTCTCCGGTCTGGCCGAGGCCTTCGCCGGCAGCGGCGCGGCGCGGCTGGACGGCGTGGTGTTCGACATCGGCGTCTCCTCGATGCAGCTCGACCAGGCCGAGCGCGGCTTCTCCTTCATGCGCGACGGGCCGCTGGACATGCGCATGTCGGGCGAGGGCGAGAGCGCCGCCGACATCGTCAACACCTGGGACCACGGCCCGCTGGCCCACATCTTCAAGCTCTACGGCGACGAGCGGCAGTCGGGCCGGGTGGCCACCGCCATCCTGCGCCGCCGCGCCGAAAAACCGTTCGAGCGCACCCTCGATCTCGCCGAAGTGGTCGAGAAGGCCCTGGGCGGCCGCCGCGGCGCGCCCATCCATCCCGCCACCCGTGTCTTCCAGGCCCTGCGCATCGCCGTCAACGACGAGCTGGGCGAGCTGCGCGCCGGTCTCGAGGCGGCCGAGGCGACCCTGGCCCCCGGCGGCCGGCTGGCGGTGGTCACCTTCCATTCGCTGGAAGACCGCATCGTCAAGGCCTTCCTGACCGAGCGCAGCGGCGCCGCCCCCGGCGGCTCGCGCCACGCCCCCGTGGCGGTGGAGACCCGCAAGCCCAGCTTCGTGCTCAGGTTCAAGGGCGCGCGCGAGGCGGGCGACGCGGAACGCGAGGCCAATCCCCGTGCCCGCTCGGCCAGGCTGCGCGCCGCGGTCCGCACCGAGGCCGCGCCGTGGGGGCGGATCGCCGCATGAGCGCGCTGACCACGCCCCTGCAGCGCCTCTTCGCCTGGAAGGTGCGCGGCGTCCGCTGGGTCGAGATCATCGGCGTCCTGCTGGTCGGGGCGATGATCTTCTCGGTCTATCTGGCCAAGGCCGCCGCCGCCCGCACCGGCTCCGAGATCGCCGACCTCGAGCGCCAGATCGCCGAGAACGGCCGGCGCGTCCGCCTGCTCCGCGCCGAGGCGGCGCGGCTGGAGCGGCCGGCCCGGCTCGAGGCCCTGTCGCGCGACGCCGGCCTGGTCCCGGTCGACGTGCGTCGCGTGGCGACCGAGGATCGCCTGCCCAGCCTCGCGCCCCTGCCGGAACCGGTCGCCCCCGCCCCCGCCGCCGACGAAGCGCCCGCGCCGGTCGAGAGCGACGCGCCGACCGCCGTCGTTTCCGCCGCTCC
>JAEYTA010000191.1 GCA_023434265.1 Pseudomonadota bacterium | reverse complement strand
GACGCGGAGACGGCCGAATGAGCGTCCACGATCCGCACGCCTGGGATCGCCCCGCGCCCGGCCCCGGCTGGAGCGCCCGGCCGCGCCTGCCGTCGTGGCGCTGGCTGGCCGAGGCCATGTGGCACGTCGAGCACGCCTTCGGCCGCGCCCGCGCCGACGGACGGCCGGAAGAGGACACGCGGGTCCGCATCTTCCTCATCCTGTGCGCCTTCTCGGCCGTCTTCGTCTGCCTCGCCCTCGGCGCGGCGCACGCGGCCCTGCTGACGCCGAAGGGTGGGGCCGGATCGATGCCGCACCCGTTCGCCATGAGCCGCGCCGACATCGTCGACCGCAACGGCGCCCTGCTGGCCACCAACATCGTCCACTACGGCCTCTACATCGATCCCGCCGAGGTCTGGGACCGGCCGCTGGCGGCGCGCCAGATCAAGCGCGTCCTGCCGCGCATCTCGATGTCGCGCCTCAACCGGGTGCTGAACGGCGACCGTCGGCTGATCGTCCTGCCCGGCCTGACGCCGCAGGAGAAGGCCGCCGTCCACGCCCTCGCCCTCGGCGGCGTCACCTTCGAGCCCGAGGACCGCCGGGTCTATCCGCTGGGCCGCTCGGCCCGCCACGTCGTCGGGGCGGCCGACGGCGGCGGCGTCGGCATCACCGGCGCCGAGCTGGCCTTCAACGACGAGATCCGCGCCGCCGGCGAGAAGGGCGAGACCTTCCCCCTGTCCATCGACCTGCGCGTGCAGGGGGTGCTGGAGAACGAACTTGCCGCCGCCGCGACCGAGACCCAGGCCAAGGGGGCGGTCGGCATCGTCGCCGACGTCCAGACCGGCGAGGTTCTCGGCATGGCCAGCTGGCCGGCCACCGACGGCCTGAACCGCGCCACCTCGGCCCACTACGAGATGGGCTCGGTGTTCAAGACCTTCACCGTCGCCGCCGGTCTCGACACCGGCCGCGCCGACATGGACACCCTGTTCGACGCCTCGGAAGCCTTCATGATCGGCAACCGCCGCATCACCGACTTCCACGCCACCAACCAGATCCTGACGCTGGAGGAGGTCTACCTCCACTCCTCGAACATCGGCACCTCTCGCCTGGCGGTGGAGATGGGTCCGCAGGTGATGCGCGACTACTTCACCCGCTTCGGCCTGCTCGACGCCGCCCCGATCGAGCTGCACGAGTCGGCCCGCCCGCGCCGACCGGGCAAGTGGGACGACTCCACCCTGGCCTCGCTGTCGTTCGGCTACGGCATCATGATCACCCCGCTGCAGATGAGCGCGGCCATGGGCGCCCTGACCAACGGCGGCCGCTTCATCCCGCTGACGCTGCGCAAGGGCGGCCGCCGCGACGCCGAGCCGCGCCAGGTCGTGACTCCGGAAACCTCGGCTACGCTGCTGGAGCTGATGCGCCGCAACGTCGTGCGCGGTTCGGGCACGCGGGCCGACGCCCCCGGCTTGCGCGTCGGCGGCAAGACCGGCTCGGCCAACAAGCTGGTCAACGGCCGCTACGACCCGACCCACGCGGTCGGCACCTTCGCCGCCGTCTTTCCGACCGACGGTCCGCTCGACGGCCGCCGCTACTCCATCCTGATCCTCGTCGACGAGCCGGGGACCTACCCGCGCACCGGCGGCTTCGTGGCCGCGCCGGCGGTGGGCCGCATCGCCGACCGCATCGCCCCCTTCCTCGGCGTCGAGCGCCGCGCCGACGCCTACCGCACCGCCACCGGCGAGCGGGTCCCGCAGATCGAGGACGTGGCGGGGGACGGCCGGTGAGCGCGCTCCGCCTGTCCGAACTGCTGCGCCGCGACGTACCCGCCGATCCCGTGATCACCGGCGTCACCGCCGACAGCCGCAAGGTCGCCCCCGGGAGCCTGTTCGTGGCCCTGCCCGGCAGCGCCGCGGACGGCCGCGCCTTCATCCCCCAGGCCCTGTCCCAGGGCGCCGCCGCCGTCCTGGCTCCCGCCGACACCGACGCCGCCCTCGCGCCGGTGCTGGTCACCTCCGGCGACGTGCGCCGCGCCTACGCCATCGCCGCGCGCAGCTTCTACGGCTCCCAGCCGGCCACCTGCGTGGCGGTCACGGGGACCAACGGCAAGACCTCGGTCGCCGCCTTCTGCCGGCAGATCTGGGCCCGCCTCGGGAGGACCTCGGCGAGCATGGGCACGCTCGGGGTTTTGAAGCAGACGGGTAACGTTAATCAGGCGTTGACCGGTCCCGGCCTGACCAGCCCCGACGCCGCCGACGCCGCGCGCCTGCTCTCCGACCTCGCCGCCGGCGGGGTCACCCACCTGGCCCTGGAGGCCTCGTCGCACGGCATCGACCAGCGCCGTCTCGACGGCGTCTCCCTGAAGGCCGCCGCCTTCACCAATCTGACCCAGGACCACCTCGACTACCACGGGACCATGGAGTCCTACCGCGCCGCCAAGCTGCGCCTGTTCGAGACCCTGCTGCCGCGCGGCCGCGCCGCCGTGCTCAACGCCGACTCCGACGCCTTCTCCAGCTTCGCCTCGGCCAGCATCATGTCCGGTCTCGGCGTCATGAGCGTGGGCCAGCGCGGCCGCGACCTGGCTCTGCTGGCCCGCCGCGCCGTCCCCGAGGGCCAGCGTCTGACCATCGACGCCGGCGGCGAGGTGCACGACGTCCTGCTGCCGCTGGCCGGCGCCTTCCAGGCCTCCAACGCCCTCGTCGCCGCCGGCCTGTGCATCGCCGGCGGCGAGAAGGCCGGCGCCGTGCTGGCCGCGCTGGAGCATCTCGAGGGCGCGCAGGGGCGCATGCAGCGAGTTCCGGGCGGCGGCCGGGGCGAGGTCTATGTCGACTACGCCCACACCCCCGACGGGCTGGAGACGGTGCTCCGGGCGCTTCGGCCCCACGCCAGCGGTCGGCTGATCGTGGTCTTCGGGGCCGGCGGCGACCGCGACCGCGCCAAGCGCCCGCTGATGGGCGAGATCGCCGGCCGCCTCGCCGACGTGGCCATCGTCACCGACGACAACCCCCGCTCCGAGGACCCCGCCGACATCCGCCGCGCCGTCATGGCCGGCTGTCCGACTGCGCAGGACGTCGGCGATCGCCGCCGCGCCATCCACCTCGCGGTGTCGATGATGCGCGACGGAGATGTGGTGGTGATCGCCGGAAAAGGGCATGAACAGGGACAGATCGTCGGCGGCGTGACTCACCCCTTCGACGACGCGACCGAAGCCGCCGAAGCCCTGCGCATCCATGCCTGAGACCGCCCCCCTCTGGACCTCCGCCGAGATCGAGGCCGCCGTCGGAGGAACCCTGTCCGGGGCCCCGTTCGCGGTGTCCGGCATCACCTACAACAGCCGCGAGATCGTCCCCGGCGACCTGTTCGTGGCCCTGCAGGGCGCGCGCGACGGGCACGACTTCGCCGCCGCCGCCTTCGCCGCCGGCGCGGCCGGGGCGCTGACTGCGCGCCCTGTCGAGGGCGGTCCGTGCGTGGTCGTCGACGGCGACACGCTGCAGGCGCTGGAGGCCCTCGGGGTCGCGTCGCGCGAGCGGGCCCCTCACGTGCGTCGCGGCGCGGTCACCGGCTCGGTCGGCAAGACCAGCGTCACCCAGGCGATCAAGGCCGGCCTCGACCTCGCCGGCCCGGCCCACGCCTCGATCAAGAGCTACAACAACCACATCGGCGTGCCCCTGACCCTCGCCCGCATGCCGCGCGGCGTGGAGCGGGCGGTGTTCGAGATCGGCATGAACGCCCCGGGCGAGATCGCGCCGCTGTCGCGCATGGTCCGCCCGCACGCCGCCTGCGTCACCACCGTCGGCCCGGTTCACATCGAGGCCTTCGCCAACGGCGAGGCGGGGGTGGCGGCCGAGAAGGCCTCCATCTTCGAAGGCCTCGTCGACGGCGGGACCGCCGTCCTCAACGGCGACGTGGCCTTCGCCGTGGTGCTCGACGCCGCCGCTCGCGCGGCCGGCGCCCGCCCGGTCACCTTCGGAACCAGCGCCGGCAGCGACGCGCGCCTGATCGACTTCCGCCCGAACGGGGAGGGGGCCCGGGTCCAGGCCGAGCTGTTCGGCCGGCCCCTCGACTTCCCGCTCGCCCAGTCGGGCTTCCACTGGGGCATGAACAGCCTCTGCGTCCTGCTCATGCTCGACGCGCTCGACGTGCCGCTGGACACGGCCCTGGCGGCGCTCGCCGAGTTTCGGCCGCTGGCGGGACGCGGCCAGACCACGGTGGTGCACGCCCCCGGCGGGGCCTTCACCCTCATCGACGAGAGCTACAACGCCAACCCGCTGTCCATGGCCGCCGGCTTCCGCAGCCTGGGCGCCAGGCCGGTTTCCGCCGGCGGCCGGCGGGTGGTGGTGCTGACAGACATGCTGGAGCTGGGCGACCGGTCCCGCGCCCTGCACGAAGGCCTCGCCGAGCCTATCGCCGCCGCCGGCCTCGATCTGGTCCACACCGCCGGCCCGGAGATGAAGCGCCTGCACGACGCCCTGCCGCCCGAACGCCGCGGCCTGTGGCGCGAAACCGCCGGCGAACTCGCCGCCGGGGCCGCCGCCCTGGCCGGCCCGGGCGACATCGTCATGGTCAAGGGATCCAACGGCTCGAAGGCCTCGCTCGTCGCGAAGGCCCTGGCCAGTCTCGGCTCGCCCTCAAGCAGCGACGCGCCGCGCGCGGAGCGATAGGGAAACTAGGCTGATGTTCTACCTGCTCTATCTGTACTACGCCGACGTGGCGAAGGATTACCCGCTGCTCAACCTGGTCCAGTACCAGACCGTACGCGTGGCCCTGGCCATGGCCACGGCCATGCTGGTGGCGGTGGCCATGGGCAGCCGCTTCATCGCCTGGATGCGGGTCAAGCAGGGCAAGGGCCAGCCGATCCGCTCCGACGGCCCGGTCACCCACCTGTCCAAGGTCGGCACCCCGACCATGGGCGGGCTGATGATCCTCGCCGGCATCGCCGTGGCGGTGCTGCTGTGGGGCGACCTGACCAACCCCTACATCTGGATCGTCTCGCTGGTCACCGCCGCCTTCGGGGTGCTGGGCTTCATCGACGACTACGCCAAGGTGTCCAAGCAGACCTCGGCCGGCCTGACCTCGAAGCAGAAGCTGCTCGCCCAGACCGTCGTGGCGATCGTCGCGGGCGTGCTCACCGTCCTGTGGATGACCCAGTCGCCGACCTCGCCCCACCTCGAGACCTCGATCGCCTTCCCCTTCTTCAAGGCGGTGCTGCTCAACGTCGGCTGGTTCTATGTGGCCTTCGCCGCCTTCACGATCGTCGGCTTCTCCAACGCCGTGAACCTCACCGACGGTCTCGACGGCCTCGCCATCGTGCCGGTGATGATGGCCGCCGCGGCCTTCGGCATCATCAGCTATCTCGTCGGCAACTTCATCTTCTCGGACTATCTTGGCGTCCACCACGTGCCGGGATCGGGCGAGCTGGCCATCTTCTGCGCCGCCATCATCGGCGGGGGCGTGGGCTTCCTCTGGTACAACGCCCCGCCGGCCAAGATCTTCATGGGCGACACCGGCTCGCTGGCGCTCGGCGGCGCACTCGGCGCCATCGCCGTGGCCACCAAGCACGAGCTGGTGCTGGGCATCGTCGGCGGCCTGTTCGTGGTCGAGGCGGCCTCGGTGATGATCCAGGTCGCCTACTTCAAGGCCACGAAGAAGCGCATCTTCCTGATGGCGCCCATCCACCACCACTTCGAGAAGATGGGCTGGCCGGAATCGACGGTGGTGATCCGCTTCTGGATCGTCGCCGCCATGCTGGCCCTGGCCGGCCTCGCCACCCTGAAGCTGCGATAGCGCCATGATCCCCGTCCCCGGCTTCGAAGGACGGAGGATCGCGGTCTTCGGCCTCGGCAGGTCGGGACTGACCGCCGCGCGCGCGCTCAAGGCTGGCGGCGCCCTCCCGGTGCTGTGGGACGACAGCGTCTCCAGCCGCCTGCAGGCGGAGGCCGAGGGCTTCGACATCGAGGATTTGACCGCCGCCGACTGGTCGGGCTTCGCGGCCCTAGTGCTGTCCCCCGGCGCGCCCCTGACCCATCCGAAGCCGCACTGGACGGTGGAGAAGGCGCGGGACGCCGGCATCGAGATCATCGGCGACATCGAGCTGTTCGCCCGGGCGCTGGACGCCCTGCCACAGCAACAGCGGCCGAAGGTTGTCGCCATCACCGGCACCAACGGCAAGTCGACCACCACCGCCCTGATCGGCTGGGTGCTGAAGCAGGCCGGCCTGACCGTCCACGTCGGCGGCAACATCGGCATCGGCGTGCTGGCCCTGCCGGCGCCGGCCCCGGAGGCGGTCTATGTCGTCGAGGTGTCGAGCTACCAGCTGGACCTGACGACTTCCTTCGCCCCCGACGTCGCGATCCTGACCAACATCAGCCCCGACCATCTCGACCGACATGGCGGGATGGAGGGGTATGTCGCGGCGAAGGCGCGGATTTTCCGGGCGCACGGATACGGGCGGTTCGCGCTGGTCGGAACAGATGAGGGCGCCGGCCGGGACATTCACGAGTCGCTCATCGGTGCTGGCGGTACCCTCACTGCAATTACGACGCGGGTAATATCTGCGGGGGGCGGACGGCGCGGCGGGGTCGCTCCGGAAAAGGTGTGCGAACGCTATCCTGGGCGTCGCGGAGAAGCGTTCTTGGAAGGACGCCTCATGACGCTGGAGGCCACCGATGGTGAACTTACCGGTGACGGCGTTGCGATTGCTGATCTTAGGTTGGCCCGCTCCCTCCCGGGCCGCCACAACGCCCAGAACGCCGCGTTCGCCTACGCCGCGGCCCGGGCCTTGGGGGTTCCGCACGACGCCGTCGTCGAAGGCCTGCTGACCTTCCCCGGCCTCGCCCATCGCATGGAGACCGTCGGCCAGCTCGGTCGCGTCCGCTTCGTCAACGACTCCAAGGCCACCAATGCCGACGCCGCCCGGCAGGCGCTGGCCTCCTATCCGCGCAGCTTCTGGATCGCCGGCGGCCGCGCCAAGGCGGGCGGCATCGACGACCTCGAGGACCTGTTCCCGCGCGTGGTCGAGGCCTTCCTGATCGGCGAGGCCGCCGGCCCCTTCGCCGCCCGTCTCGGCGATGTCCCGCACCGCCTCAGCGGCGACATGCAGACCGCCGTGCGCCAGGCCTACGAGGCCGCCGCCGCCACCGGCCGCGACGAGGTGGTGCTGCTCTCGCCGGCCGCCGCCAGCTTCGACCAGTATCCCGACTTCGAGGCGCGGGGAGAGGCCTTCCGCGCCGCCGTCCTCGCCCTCGGCGCCACCCCTGCGAGCGCGTCATGACCGACAGCTACAGTCCCGCCTTCTCCCGTCTCGATCAGGGCCCCATCGCCAAGTGGTTCTGGACCGTCGACCGCGGCCTGCTCGCCGCCGCCCTGACCCTCATGGGCCTCGGCGTGGCGCTCAGCTTCGCCTCCAGCCCGGCCGCCATCGCCGCCGACGAGTCGATCACCGACCCCTTCCACTACTCGTGGCGGATGATGGTCTGGGCCTCGATGGGCCTCGGCATCATGCTCACCACCTCGCTGCTGTCCCCGCGCGGGGTGCGCCGCATCGCCGTGCTGGCCCTGCTGGGGGCCATCCTGACCATGGCCGCCCTGCCGTTCATCGGCGACGAGGTGAAGGGCGCCGCCCGCTGGATCAACCTCGGCCCGTTCAGCCTGCAGCCGTCCGAGTTCGCCAAGCCTTCGCTGATCGTCTTCGCCGCCTGGATGTTCGCCGAGGCGCAGAAGGCCCAGGGCGTGCCCGGCGTCTCCATCGCCTTCGGGGCCTGGGGCCTGACCGTCGGCCTGCTGCTGATCCAGCCCGACATCGGCCAGACCCTGCTGGTCACCACCACCTTCATGGCCGTCTTCTTCATGGCGGGCGTGCCGCTGAAGTGGGTCATGGGTCTCGCCGCCGCCGGGGCCGCTGGCGTGGTCGGGCTGTTCTTCACCTTCAGCCACATGCGCGACCGTCTCAGCCGCTTCGGCTCCGACGACGCCAACGCCACCTACCAGATCGACCGCGCGTCCGAGGCCATCCGCGCCGGCGGCCTCGTCGGCCGCGGCATCGGCGAGGGGGTGATGAAGCGCTTCGTGCCCGACCTGCACACCGACTTCATCTACTCCGTCGGCGCCGAGGAGTTCGGCCTCGTGCTCAGCCTGCTGATGATCGGCCTCTACGCCTTCATCGTGCTGCGCGGCCTGCGCAAGGCGATGAAGCTGAACGACCCGTTCGAGCAGACCGCCGCCGCCGGCCTGTTCATGCTCATCGGCCTGCAGGCCTGCATCAACATCGCAGTGAACCTGAACCTGATCCCGACCAAGGGCATGACCCTGCCGTTCATCAGCTATGGCGGCTCGTCCATGCTGGCCATGGGCCTGACCATGGGCTTCGCACTCAGCCTAACCCGCCGCCGCCCCGGCGCCTACGAGCCCGGCGCCACCCTGCCGGACCGCCGGCGCATCCTGCCGTAGGCGTGAAGAGTGGTAGTGGGTAGTGAGTAGTGAGTGGTGAGAGCCGCCGCGCCTGCGCCTCTACTCACGACTCACTGACACTCTTCACCAACCCCATCCCCAGCCGAAGCCGCCCATGAACTCGAGAGTCTGCGTCGTCGCCGCCGGGGGCACTGGCGGGCACATGTTCCCGGCCGAGGCGCTGGCGAAGGATCTCACCGGCCGCGGCTGGCGCATCGTGCTGGCTACCGACGCGCGCGGCGAGCAGTACGCCCACGCCTTCCCCGCCGAGGAGCGGCTGGCGCTGGACGCCGCCACCGGCCGGGGCCCGATCGGGATGGCGAAAGCGGGCGTGGCAATCCTCAAGGGCGTCCTGCAGGCGCGCGCGGCGCTGAACCGGCTCGACGCGGCCGTCGTCGTCGGCTTTGGCGGCTACCCCTCCGCCCCCGCCCTGCTGGCGGCGCTCAGCCAGCGTCGCCCCACCCTGCTGCACGAGCAGAACGCGGTGCTGGGCCGCACCAACCGCTGGCTCTCGCCCTGGGTCGGCGCCGTCGCCGCCTCCTTCCCCAACCTGCAGAAGGTCCCGCAGGCGGTCGGCGCCCGCGTGAGCCTCGTCGGCAACCCCGTCCGTCCGGACATCCGCGCCCTGCACGGCCGGCCCTTCGCCGCCCCGACCGACGGCGGCCCCATCCATGTCCTCGTCACCGGCGGGAGCCAGGGCGCCCGCATTCTCGCCGAGACCGCGCCGCGCGCGCTGGCCGCCCTGCCGGAGCCGCTCCGCGCCCGCCTCAAGGTCCAGCAGCAGGCCCGCGCCGAGAGCCTCGAGGCCGCCCGCCAGATTTATCTCGAGGCCGGGATCGACGCCGAGGTCGCCCCCTTCTTCCGCGACATGGCCGCCCGCCTCTCCACCGCCCATCTGGTCATCGGCCGGGCCGGCGCCTCGACCTGCTCGGAACTGGCGGTGGTCGGCACGCCGTCCCTGCTGGTGCCGCTGAAGATCGCCACCGACGACCACCAGCGCTTCAACGCCCTGTCCCTGGTCGAAGCCGGCGGCGCGGAGATGATGCTGGAGGACGAGGTCACCGTGGAGGCCATGACCACGGCCCTGCACGGGCTGCTGTCCGACCCGGCCCGGCTGGCGGCGATGAGCGCCGGCGCCCGCTCCGCGGCCCTGCCCGACGCGACCGCCCGGCTGGCGGACATGGTCGAGGCGGCGGCCAGCTAGGCCTTTTCGGGCAACCGTCGCCGGGCGGGCGCGCTTTACCGCCATGCCCCCCGCGTTCAACGAACTGACGGCCGAGGTCATCCGGCTGTGGCGGCGCTTCGACTGGCTGCCGGAGTGGGCCGTGATCGCCCTCGTCGTGCTGGCCTTCGTCGCCGCCGGCTGGATCGCCCACAAGCTGGTCTTCGGCATCCTGCGCCTGCTGGTCCGCAAGCGCGACGTGTTCTGGCGCGGCGTGGTCGAGCGCGGCCGGCTCAAGTTCCGCATCCTCATGCTGCTGGCGGCGCTCGCCGTCGGCGTCACCGTCTCGCCCATGGACCCGGAGCCGTCGGCGCAAATCCGCTCGGCCCTGCTCTTCCTCGCCATCCTCGCCGCCGGCTGGCTCGCCGCCGGGGTCATGGACATGTGGGCCGTGGTCTACATGCGGCGCTTCAACATCCAGTGCGAGGACAACCTCGTCGCCCGCAAACACATCACCCAGACCCGCATCCTGCAGAAGGTCGCCAAGGTGGTGATCGCCCTCGTCTCTCTCGGCCTCGCCCTGATGACCATCGCCGGCTTCCGCCAGTGGGGCGTCAGCCTGCTGGCCTCGGCCGGCGTGGTCGGCATCATCGCCGGTTTCGCCCTGCAGCCGGTGCTGACCAACCTGCTGGCCGGCATCCAGATCGCCATGACCCAGCCGATCCGCATCGACGACGCCCTCATCGTCGAGGGCGAGTGGGGCACGGTCGAGGAGATCACCTCCACCTATGTCGTGGTCAAGCTGTGGGACTGGCGCCGCATGGTCCTGCCGCTGACCTACTTCATCCAGAAGCCGTTCCAGAACTGGACCCGCGAGACCGCCCGCCTGATCGGCACGGCCTTCCTCTACGTCGACTACGAGGCGCCGATGGATCGCCTGCGCGCCGAGCTGGAGCGCATCTGCCGCGACAGCCCGCTGTGGGACGGCGACGTCGTCGCCCTGCAGGTCACCGACATCACCGACCGCGTGGCCCAGGTCCGCTGCCTCGCCAGCGCCCGCAACGCCCCGGTCGCCTTCGACCTGCGCTGCGAAATTCGCGAGAAGATGCTGGCCTTCATGCGCGACCAGTGCCCCGAGGCCCTGCCGCGCGACCGGCTCGACCTCGACCGTCCGGAGCCGCGGCCCGCCGCGTAACCTCCCGTTGACCGCGGGTCGGCTAGCCTCCGCCCATGACCCGCTTCATGACGCTGGACTTCGCCGACGGCGACCGCGCGGCCCTGCTGGCGCAGGTCGTCGAACGCGCCCGCGGCCCCTACGGCTATGTGGTCACCCCCAACGTCGACCACGTCATCAAGCTGATGGACGGCCGCGTGCCCGCCGACGTCTACCGCGGCGCCGCCCTGCACGTCTGCGACAGCCGCATCCTCGCCCACCTCGCCCGCCTGCGCGGCCGGCGCCTGTCGGTCTATCCCGGCTCCGACCTGACCGCCGACCTGCTCGCCTCCGACATCGGCGAGGACCTGACCTACGCCGTCTTCGGCCCCGACGAGGAGGCCTTCCGCACCCTCGCCGCCCGGTTCCCGCGCCGCCGCTTCGTCTTCGTCGAAGCCCCCATGCTGACGCCCGGCACGCCCGCCTGGCTGGCCGCCGTCGACACCGCCGCAAAGGCCGAGTGGGATGTCCTCCTCGCCTGCGTCTCCTTCCCCAAGCAGGAGCTGTTCGCCCACGCCCTGCGCATCGCCGGACGCGAGCGCGGCGTCACCCTCTGCGTGGGCGCCTCGGTCGACTTCCTCACCGGCCGCCAGCACCGCGCTCCCGCCATCTTCCAGCGCCTCTCCCTGGAATGGCTGCACCGGTTGCTGAGCCAGCCCCGCCGCATGTTCCGCCGCTACGTCGTCGAGGGCCCGGCCATCTTCGGCTGGTTCCTGAGGACCGAGGTGCTGAAGGGGTGAAGAGTGCTGGTGAGTAGTGAGTGGTTGATGATGAGCGACACCCGTCGACCCACTCGCGGTTCACGACTCACCACTCACTAGCACTCTTCACTAGGCGACCAGCTTCTCCGCCTGCGTCAGGTCCACGCTGACCAGTTGGCTCACCCCGCGCTCCGGCATGGTGACGCCGTACAGCCGGTCCATCCGGCTCATGGTCACCGGGTTGTGGGTAATGACGATGAAGCGGGTGTCCGTCCGCTTCCGCATCTCGTCCAGCATGCGGCAGAAGCGGTCGACGTTGGCGTCGTCCAGGGGCGCGTCGACCTCGTCCAGCACGCACACCGGGGCCGGGTTGGCGAGGAAGACCGCGAAGATCAGCGCCGCCGCCGTCAGCGCCTGCTCGCCCCCCGACATCAGGCTCATCACCGCGAGCCGCTTGCCGGGCGGGCAGGCGAAGATCTCCAGCCCGGCCTCCAGCGGGTCGTCGGACTCGACCAGCTTCAGCTCCGCCTGGCCGCCGCCGAACAGGGCCTCGAACAGGGTCTTGAAGTTGTCGTTGATGATGTCGAAGGCCGCGATCAGCCGTTCGCGCCCTTCGGCGTTCAGCTCGTCGATGCCGTCGCGCAGCTTGGCGATGGCCGACGTCAGGTCCGAGCGCTCGACCTTCATGGTCTGCAGCCGCTCGCCGTATTCTCCCGCCTCGTCCTCGGCGCGCAGGTTGACCGCCCCCAGCGCCTCGCGCTCGCGCTCCAGCCCGTAGAGCAGGCTTTCCGCCCCGGCGGCGTCCGGCGGGCGGGCGATGGCGTCGTCCTGCAGCTTCTGGCCCAGCTCCTCGGGCGACATCTGCGCCGTCTCGCGCACGTTCTGCTCGGCGTCGGCCAGCTTCTCCGCCGCCGCTTCCGCCCGCGCCGCCAGCCCGGCCCGCATCTCGCGCGCC
>JAEYTA010000185.1 GCA_023434265.1 Pseudomonadota bacterium | reverse complement strand
CCTGGCGGATCATGACGTAGGTCTGGCCGTCGATCTTGTCGGCGATCTTCTGCGCCTCGGCCTTGTTCTTCTCGTTGCGCGCCTCGATGGCGGCGCGCTCGACTTCGAAGGCCTTCAGGTTGGCGGAGGTGGCCCGGCGGGCCTTGTCGCGCGGCAGAAGGAAGTTGCGGGCGAAGCCGTCCTTGACAGTGACGACGTCGCCGATGGCGCCGAGGTTCTCGACGCGTTCGAGCAGAACGACCTTCATCTTACTTCACCACGTAGGGCAGGAGGGCCAGGTAGCGGGCGCGCTTGATGGCCTTGGCCAGTTCGCGCTGCTTCTTCTGGGAGACGGCCGTGATGCGCGACGGGACGATCTTGCCGCGCTCGCTGATGTAGCGCTGCAGGAGCTTGACGTCCTTGTAGTCGATCTTCGGCGCGTTCGGGCCGGAGAACGGGCACACCTTGCGGCGGCGGTAGAACGGACGGCGGGCCGGGCCGGAGCCGGCCGGCGCGCCCGGAACGGGGGCGGTGGTGTCGGTCATGATCCGGTTCCTCAGGCGGCTTCGGCGGCGTCGTCGCGCGGACCGCGCTCACGCTCGCGTTCACGTTCACGCTCGCGGCGGGCGAGCAGCGGCGACAGCTCCAGGTCGAGTTCCTCGACGCGGACGGTCAGCCAGCGCAGCACGTCCTCGTTGATCGACAGCTGGCGCTCGACTTCGGCCATGGCGGCCGGCGGGCAGTCGACGGCGAGGAGCGAGTAGTGCGCCTTGCGGTTCTTCTTGACCCGGTAGGTCAGGTTGCGCAGACCCCAGTACTCGATCTTGGCGACGGCGCCGCCGTTTTCCTCGATCAGAGCCTTGATGGTGTCATTCAGCGCTTCGGCCTGCTGCGCCGAGATATCCTGGCGCGTCATGACCGTGTGCTCGTAAAGAGCCATGCGGCAGTTCTCCCTTGTGGGCGCCGGCGCGGGCGGACCGGGTTCAGTCCGTTCCACGATGGTTCCCGAAGCGGCGGCCGGACCGGTTGTCCTGACCCTTTGGTGTTCCGCGCCGGGACCGAAGCCCTGGAAAGCGGGCGCGTATAGGGGAAAAGCGGCGGAGGAGCAAGGCGGGCGGGCGGATTACTCCGGCCGCACCACCATGCAGGTGACGCGGCGCTCGGCCAGGGTGGCGCAGGCGGCCTGGGCGGCGGCCTCGGTCATGCCGGTGAAGCGCGAGCGGTACCAGCCGGAGGCGTTCTGCACCGTGCGCTCGGCGTTGGCGAAGTGGCCGCGGAAGCGGCGGTTGACCTCGGTCAGCCAGTCGCGCGCCACGGCCTCGTCGCGGAAGGCCCCGACCTGGACCATCCAGCCGTCGCCCCGGTCGCCGCCGGCCTCCCGGGCCGGGCGCGCCGCGGCGCCCGCGCCGTTCAGGGCTGCGGTCATGTCGGACGCCGAGGCTTCGGCGCGCAGCAGGGCCGCCACGGTGCGGGTCTCGGCCGGCGCCGGAGCGGGCGGCGCGGCGGGGAGGGAGGCGTAGGTCACGGTGGTGTCGCTGGCCTCGTCCTCGCGCTCGAGGGCGGCGTACTGGACCGGGCCCGAGTTGTCCGGCCCGATGCCGAAGCCGCGTTCCTCGAAATAGGTCTGGGCGACGCGGATCAGCTGGCCGTTGGCGCGGGCGCGCTCGACCTCGAAGCCGGTGTTCATCAGCTCGGCGACGTGGGCGTTGCGGCTGGCGGTGGTGCGGCCGCCGAGCACGATGGTGATCAGCCGCTTGCCGTCGCGCACGGCCGAGGCCGCCAGGTTGTAGCCCGAGGCGTTGGTGTAGCCGGTCTTCATGCCGTCGTAGCCTTCGCCCGAGCGCAGCAGACCGTTGGTGTTGCGGTACTCGCGGCCCTCGTAGACCCAGTCGTGCAGGCCGAAGTAGCGGTAGTACTGCGGGAAGTCGCGCATGATGGCGCGGGCGAGGATGGCGAGGTCGCGGGCCGAGGTCAGCTGGCGGGCGTCGGGCAGACCGTTGGCGTTGACGTAGCGGGTCTGGGTCATGCCCAGCTCGCGCGCCTTCAGCGTCATCTGGGCGGCGAAGCGCGCCTCGGAGCCGCCGACGTGCTCGGCGATGGCCACGGCCATGTCGTTGGCGCTGCGCACCGCGGTGGCCTTCATGGCGTCGTCGAGGGTGATGGTCTGGCCGGCGGCGAGGCCGAGCTTGGACGGGGGCTGGCTGGCGGCGTGGGGCGAGACGGTGATGATGTCGTCCGGCTTGACCCGGCCCTCGCTCAGGGCCTCGAAGGTCAGGTAGAGGGTCATCACCTTGGTGATCGAGGCGGGGTAACGCCGGCTGTCGGCGTGGCGGGCGAACAGCACCTCGCCGGACTCCGCATCGACCACGATGGCGGCGTATCGAAGGTTGTCCGAGGATTGCGCCACCAGCGGCGGGGTGCTCGGCACCAGCGCCAGCGAGGCGATCAGGAGCAGGGTCAGGAATCCGCGGCGGATCAGTGCAGTCATCGGCAAAGCACAGGCCTCGTTACAGTGGCGCGACGGCGGCCCCCCGGCGCGACGCTGATCGGAACGCTACCATGCGCCGCCGGGGTTTCATGAGGGTAAACAGGCCGTCAACGGATTTGTGAAGCCGCTTCGCCCGTCGCGTGCGCCGGTTCGCCGGCCGGATTGTGCGCTGCACAAAAATCCTTGACGTATGTTCGCACTTGCACCATATAGCCGGTGTCGCAGTGGGCTCCCGCTGCGGAAACGATCACAGCGGCCAAGCCGCGACAGGTTGAGGAGAGACTTCCATGGCCGACAGCGCCGAAACCGTGAAGAAGACCGCCGACACCGCCAAGGCCGCCGCCGACAAGGTGCAGGCCCAGGCCGAGAAGATGCAGGCCGCCGGCGCCCAGGCGTTCCGCGAAGGCGTCGACAAGTCCGTCGCCGGCCTCGCCGAGCTGAACGCCGAGGGCAAGAAGAACCTCGAGGCCCTGGTCGCCTCGGCCACCGCCGCCCAGAAGGGCGCCGAGGCCATCTCGGCCCAGTCGCTCGCCTACGGCAAGAAGAGCTGGGAAGACGGCGTCGCCGCCGCCCAGTCGCTGGCCGCCGCCCGTTCGGTGCAGGAACTGGTCGAGCTGCAGACCTCGTGGGCCAAGTCGGCCGCCGAGACCTATCTGTCGGAGGTCACCAAGCTGACCGACGTCTTCACCGCCTCGGTGAAAGACAGCTTCAAGCCGATCAACGAGCGCGTCACGGCCTCGGTCGAGAAGTTCCAGGCCGCCCGCTAAGTCGCGCCTCCTTCTTCAGTTGCGTACGACGAGGCCTCCGGGAGCGATCCCGGAGGCCTTTTCGCGTCCGTCAGACGCCGGGCTCCGGATCCGGCTCGCGATGAAGATTGAGGTGCAGCCAGCGCAGGGCGGGCAGGGCCGCCGGTCCATGGCGGCGGCGATCCCAGACGGCGAAGCGCTCGGCCGGGTCTCCCTCGGCCATCCAGCCGTCGGCGAGATCGGCGAACAGGGCGTCGAAGGCGGCTGGCGGATCGTCGGCGCGCAGGTCCAGCCACACGCCGTACTGATCCTCGAACTTGGGGTAGGGCCGGACCCGGCATTCGGCGACCGTCGCGATCGGGGCGATGCGGCCGATCAGGTCGCCTGCGATCGCGAAGGCCTCCCCGTAGCCGTCGGCCGCGACATAGGTCTGCAGGAAGAGCTGCCATTCCATGTCCGCCTCCGTGATCTCCGGCGCCATGATGCGCTATGGCGACGGAAAGGAAGCCTGACGGTTCCTGCCGGCCGGGCGCCGCTCGCCGCCATGCGGGAATTGTCCGCCGCTCGGGAACCACAGGCTGTCACGCAAGCTGTGACTGGACGGGCCTCGAAAAGCGTTCGACAGTTTCCTATCTGTCCATCGACTCCCCAACCGGACAACGAATGCCGCCGTCACGTAAGATCGGTGATC
>JAEYTA010000073.1 GCA_023434265.1 Pseudomonadota bacterium | reverse complement strand
CATGTACTCCTCCAAGGAGTACGGCTTCTTCACCATCTCGGGGAACCTCGGCACCCAGGTGCCGCAGGCCGTCGGCTGGGCCATGGCCAGCGCCTACAAGGGCGATGACAAGATCGCCATCGCCTGGATCGGCGACGGCGCCACCGCCGAGGGCGACTTCCACAACGCCCTGACCTTCGCCGCCGTCTATCGCGCCCCGGTGATCCTCAACATCGTCAACAACCAGTGGGCCATCAGCTCCTTCATGGGCATCGCCGGCGGCCTTGAGACGACCTTCGCCTCCAAGGCCATCGGCTACGGCCTGCCGGCCCTGCGCGTCGACGGCAACGACTTCCTCGCCGTCTGGGCCGCGACCCAGTGGGCCGAGGAGCGCGCCCGCACCAACCAGGGCGCGACGGTCATCGAGCTGTTCACCTACCGCGGCGCGCCGCACTCCACCTCCGACGACCCCAGCCGCTACCGCCCCGGCGACGAGCACGAGAAGTGGCCGCTGGGCGATCCGGTCGCCCGCCTCAAGCAGCACCTGATCGCGCTCGGCGAATGGTCCGAGGACCAGCAGAAGGCGGCCGAGGACGAGGCCGTCGAACAGGTCCGCGCGGCCGGCAAGGAGTCCGAGGCCATCGGCACGCTGGGACAGTCGCGCCCGTCGGTGAAGACCATGTTCGAGGACGTCTACGCCTCCGAGGACTGGCGCCTGGTCGAACAGCGTCGCGAAGTGGGGGTCTGAGCATGAGCGAGCAGCACACCTTCACCGAGGCCGACCGCGCCGACGGCGTCGAGCCCGACATGGCCGACGTGGCCCGCAACGAGCCGGCCTCGACGACCGCCGACCGCCCCGCCGTGCAGCCGATGAACATGATTCAGGCCCTCAACTCGGCCCTGGACGTGAAGATGGCCGAGGACCCCGCTGTAGTCTCCTTCGGCGAGGACGCCGGCTATTTCGGCGGCGTCTTCCGGGTCACCGACCAGCTGCAGCAGAAGCACGGCCTGACCCGCAGCTTCGACGCCCCGATCTCCGAGACCGGCATCGTCGGCGCCGCCATCGGCATGGCCGTCTACGGCCTGCGTCCCTGCGTCGAGATCCAGTTCGCCGACTACATCTATCCGGCCTACGACCAGATCGTCTCCGAGGCGGCCAAGATCCGCTACCGCTCGGCCGGCGGCTTCACCGTGCCCCTGACCATCCGCAGCCCCTACGGCGGCGGCATCTTCGGCGGCCAGACGCACAGCCAGAGCCCGGAAAGCCTGTTCACCCACATCGCCGGGCTGAAGGTCGTCATCCCGTCCAACCCCTACGACGCCAAGGGCCTGCTGACCGCGGCCATCGAGGACGACGACCCGGTCGTCTTCTTCGAGCCCAAGCGCCTCTACAACGGCCCCTTTGACGGCTGGCACGAGAAGCCGGTCAGCCCGTGGAAGGCCCAGGAGCTGGCCCAGGTCCCGACCGGCAAATATGTCGAGCCGATCGGCAAGGCGCGGATCATGCGCGAGGGGAACGACGTCACTATCCTCGCTTACGGCACCATGGTCTGGGTGGCGCTGGCCGGGGCCGAACACGCCGGCGTCGACGCGGAGGTGATCGACCTGCGCAGCCTCGTGCCGCTGGACATCGAGGCCATCGAGGCCTCGGTGAAGAAGACCGGCCGCTGCGTCATCGTGCACGAGGCGCCCAAGACCTCGGGCTACGGCGGCGAGCTGTCGGCCCTGGTGCAGGAGCGCTGCTTCTACCACCTCGAGGCGCCCATCGCCCGCGTCACGGGCTGGGACACCCCCTATCCGCACGCCTTCGAGTGGGAATACTTCCCCGGCCCGCAACGCGTGGCCGACGCCCTGAAGTCCGTCATGTCGGGAGGCCGTTGATGGGTCGCTTCGTCTTCAAACTGCCCGACGTGGGTGAAGGCACGGCCGAGGCCGAACTGGTCGGCTGGCACGTCAAGGTCGGCGACACGGTCGTCGAGGACCAGATCGTCGCCGACGTCATGACCGACAAGGCCACCGTCGAATTGACCTCCCCCGTCGCCGGCAAGGTCTCGAAACTGCATGGCGAGCCCGGCCAGCAGATGGCCGTCCGCGCGCCCTTGATCGAGTTCGAGGTCGAGGGGGTGGGGAACGCCGGGGCCGAGGCTGACGCACCCACCTCGGAGCCGCAGGCGGCTCCGGTCCCCCCGGCGGGGGGACAACGCGCTGACGTTCCTCCCCCATTGGGGGAGGGGGACCATGCGAAGCAGGGTGGAGGGGGCGACGCCGCCCCCGGCGCCAACTACGTCTTCAAGCTCCCCGACGTCGGCGAAGGCACCGCCGAGGCCGAGCTGGTCGGCTGGCACGTCGCCGTCGGCGACGCCGTCGCGGAGGACCAGATCCTCGCCGAGGTGATGACCGACAAGGCCACCGTCGAGATCACCTCCCCGGTCGCCGGCCAGGTCGTCGCCCTACACGGCGAGCCCGGCCGCCAGATGGCGGTCGGCGGGCCGCTGGTGAGTTTCCAGGTCGAAGGGAAGGGGAATGTGGCACCTCCCCTCCCCCTCGAGGGGGGAGGGGCCGGGGGTGGGGGTGCTCGCACCGTCGTCTCCGATCAGGCGGCGAAGGCTCCGTCGGCGTCTTCGGCGTCCAACGCCAACTCGCCTGCCTCCACCCCCACCCCAACCCCTCCCCCCTCGAGGGGGAGGGGCTCGGAAACCCGCACCCTCTCCGACCGCAACCAGCGCCCGCTCGCCTCCCCCGCCGTGCGCCAGCGCGCCCGCGATCTCGGGATCGAGCTGCAGTTCGTGCCCGGCTCCGGCCCTGCCGGCCGCATCGAGCACGGCGACCTCGACGCTTACGTGGCCTCCGGCGGCCGCGGATCGTCCATCACCGGAACGTCGGCCTCCTCGACCTATGCGAAGGCCGAAGGGACCACCGAAACCCGCATCATCGGCCTGCGCCGCAAGATCGCGGAGAAGATGACCGAGTCGGTCCGCCGCATCCCGCACATCACCTATGTCGAGGAGATCGACGTCACCGCGCTGGAGGAGCTCCGCGCCCACCTCAACGCCACGCGCAAGCCGGACCAGCCCAAGCTGAACGTCCTGCCCTTCCTCGCCCGCGCCATGGTCGTCGCCCTGCGCGACCAGCCGACCATCAACTCGCACTACGACGACGAGGGCGGCGTCCTGACCAGCCACGCTGCGGTCCACCTCGGCATCGCCGCCCAGACGCCGAACGGCCTGATGGTCCCCGTCGTCCGCCACGCCGAGGCGCGCGACCCGTACGACACGGCGGCCGAGATCGCCCGCGTCTCCGGCGCCGCCAAGTCCGGCAAGGCGACCCGCGAGGAGCTGTCGGGCTCGACCATCACCATCACCTCGCTGGGCACGCTCGGCGGGGTGGTCCACACCCCGATCATCAACGCCCCCGAGGTCGCCATCGTCGGCCCCAACAAGATCCAGGAGCGGGTGGTGGTGAAGGACGGCCAGATGGTCGTGCGCAAGATGATGAACCTGTCCTCCAGCTTCGATCACCGCATCGTCGACGGCCACGACGCGGCGGTCTTCGTCCAGCGGATCAAGGGGCTGCTGGAGCACCCCGCCACGCTTTGGATGAACTGAGACCATGGCTGAATCGATCAAGACCAAGGTCCTCATTGTCGGCGCCGGCACCGGGGGCTATGTCGCGGGCATCCGCTGCGGCCAGCTGGGGCTGGACACCGTGCTGGTCGACGGCGGCGACGGGCTGGGCGGCACCTGCCTGAACGTCGGCTGCATCCCGTCCAAGGCCATCATCCACGCCGCCCACAAGTTCGAGACGGTGGCCAAGGCCGCCGACGGCGGCACGCTGGGCATCACCGCCTCGAAGCCGGCCGTCGACCTGAAGCAGACGGTCGCGTGGAAGGACGGTATCGTCAAAAAGCTGAACCAGGGCGTCGCCGGCCTGCTCAAGAAGGCCAAGGTCCGGGTCGTCAACGGCTGGGCCACCTTCTCGGACGCCAAGACCTGCACGGTGAAGACCGCCGACGGCGACATCACCATCTCGGCCGAGCACGTCATCCTCGCCACCGGTTCGGAGCCGGTCGAGCTGCCCTTCCTGCCCTTCGGCGGGGACGTCATCTCCTCGACCGAGGCCCTGTCGCTGGACAAGGTGCCCGGCAGGCTGGTCGTGGTCGGCGGCGGCTACATCGGGCTGGAGCTCGGCATCGCCTTCCGCAAGCTGGGCGCCGAGGTCGCCATCGTCGAAATGGCCGACCGCCTCCTGCCGCTCTACGACAAGGCCCTGACCGATCCGGTCGCCAAATGGCTGCAGAAGCACGGCGTCGAACTGCATCTCGGGGCGAAGGCCGGGTCCTTCGAGAAAGGTCATCTCAACGTCACCACGAAGGACGGCGCCGCCATCAAGCTGAAGGCCGACAAGGTCCTCGTCACCGTGGGCCGCCGCCCGCGCACCCAGGGCTGGGGCCTCGAGAACATGGGCGTGGCGATGGCCGGGCCGTTCGTGAAGATCGACGACCGCTGCGCCACCAGCATGAAGAACGTCTGGGCCCTCGGCGACCTGACCGGGGAACCCATGCTGGCGCACAAGGGCTCGGCCCAGGGCGAGGTGGTGGCCGAGATCATCGCGGGTCATGACAAACGCTTCGATCCCGTCACCATCGCCGCCGTCTGCTTCACCGAGCCCGAGATCGTCTCCGCCGGCCTCGGCCCGCAGGACGTCGAGGGCCGCGACGACGTCATCCAGGCGGTCTTTCCGCTCATGGCCATCGGCCGGGCCCTTGCGATCGAGGCCGGCGACGACGGCGGCTTCGTGCGGGTCATCGCCTCGAAGACCGACCACCGCCTGCTCGGCGTCCAGGCCGTCGGCCAGCACGTCTCGGAGCTGTCCAACAGCTTCGCCCAGATGCTGGAGATGGGCGCGGTGCTGGAGGACGTCGCCGGCGTCATCCACGTCCACCCGACGCTGGGCGAAGCCTTCCACGAGGCGTCGCTGCGGGCGCTGGGGCATGCGATCCACATCTAGGGATTGGGGACTAGGGATTAGGGATTAGGGATTAGGGATTAGGGATTAGGGATGAGGACTGGCCGTCTCGGCCTCCCCCTCATCTCGCTCTGCCCCGGCCCTTGCCCCCACACCTGTTCCTTCCCTAAGCCCTAAGCCCTAAGCCCTCGCCCCCCACAGTCGCCGAACCGTCACGGCTCCGTCGGCCCCTCCGTCACAAACCTGTGGTCCAAGCGCCTCCGAACAGGCCATCCTCCGGAGACCGCCCGATGACCCGCACCCTCCTCGCCGCCGCCTCGGCGGCCGCCCTTCTCACCCTCGGCGCCTGCGGCCAGGGCGGGAGCGCCGGCCAGACCCGCTCGGGCATCTGGGCCGCCGGCTCGTCCACCGTCTTCCCCTTCGCCACCCGCGTGGCCGAGAACTTCTCGCGCACCGCCGGCGGCGCCGCCCCGCGCGTCGAGTCGCTGGGCACCGGCGGCGGCATCAAGGCCTTCTGCCAGGGCGTCGGCCCGACCACCCCGGACATCGCCAACGCCTCCCGGCCGATGAAGGCCTCGGAGTTCGCCGAATGCCAGGCCAACGGCGTCACCGACATCGTCGAAATCAAGATCGGCTACGACGGCATCGTGATCGCCACCGCCCGCGACGGCGGCAGCTTCGACCTGCGCCTGCAGGACCTCTACCTCGGTCTGGCCAAGGAAACGCCGGGCGAGGGCGGCGCCTTCGTCGCCAATCCGGCCACCAGCTGGAACCAGGTCAACCCGGGCCTGCCGGCCCAGCGCATCCAGGTCTACGGCCCGCCGCCGACCTCGGGCACCCGCGACGCCTTCCTCGAACTGGGCATGGCCCCCGGCGCCGAACGCATCCCGGCGCTGGCCGCGCTGTCGGAGTCCGACGAGGACCGCTTCGAAACGCTGGCCCACACCCTGCGCGAGGACAACGCCTGGATCGACTCGGGCGAGAACGACAACGCCATCGTCCAGACCCTGACCCGCACCCCCGGCTCGCTGGGCGTGTTCGGCTTCAGCTTCCTCGAACAGAACATGGACACGGTGAAGGCCGAGACCATCGACGGCGTCGCCCCCTCGGTCGAGACCATCGCCGACGGCTCCTACCCGCTGGCCCGCAGCCTCTACATCTACGTCAAGAAGCAGCACGTCGGGGTGATCCCGGGCCTCGAACAGTTCGTCATGGAGTTCATGTCCGAGGCCTCCGCCGGCCGCGGCGGCTACCTCCAGGACCGCGGCCTCGTGCCGCTGCCCGCCGACGAACTGGCCGCCCAGCGCGCCATCGCCAACGCCCTGACGCCGATGCAGGCGCCGGAGTAGGTTCCGGGGACCAGGGGTTAGGTTCCAGGGAAGGACGGGAAAAGCCGGGCAGGCGGCTTCGCCTTCCCTAGCCCCTAGCCCCTAAAACCTGGTCCCTACGCTGCGGCCTTCTTCCGCAGCCGGGCCAGCCGCCGCAGCCGCCGCCAGAACCGCCCGCGCTCCGGTTCCGGATAGGGCTGCAGATTCTGCACGAACTCCTCGGCCGAGGCGCGCCAGCTGAACTTCTCGGCGTAGCCGCGCACCGCCTTGCGATCGCACTTCAGCGCCTCGAGACAGGCGGTCTTGAGGTCCTTGTCGATGGCGCCGGCGTTCGAGCCCGGGATGATGTCGATCGGCCCATGCGCCGGATAGGCCGCCACCGGCGTGCCGGTGGCCATGGCCTCGAGGATCACCAGGCCGAATGTGTCGGTCCAGCTCGGGAAGACGAAGACGTCGGCGTCGCGGAAGCAGCGGGCCAGGTCCTCGCCGAACCGGGCCCCGAGGAATTTCGCCTCCGGATACTTGGCTTCCAGCTCCTCGCGCGCCGGCCCGTCGCCGACCACGATCTTGGTGCCCGGCAGGTCGAGCGCCAGGAAGGCCTCGATGTTCTTCTCCACCGCCACCCGGCCGACGTTCAGCCAGAACGGCCGCGGCCAGTTCTCGCCGCCCAGCTCTGCGTAGATCGGCTCCAGGTCCGGGTTGAACTGCTCGGTGTCGACGCCCCGCGTCCACGGCGACACGTTGCGGAAGCCGTGCGCGGTCAGCTCGTCGCGCAGCGTCGGCGTGGCGACCATCAGCCGGCCCGACGGCTTGTGGAACCACTTCATGTAGGCGTAGCCGACCTGCACCGGGATCGGGAAGCGGGCCGAGACGTACTCGGGGAATTTGGTGTGGTAGCTGGTCGTGAACGGCAGCTTCCACTCCACGCAGATGCGCCGGGTGGCGATGCCGATCGGTCCCTCGGTGGCGATGTGCACCGCCTCCGGCTCGAAGGCGCGCAGGCGCTCGCGGATCTCCTCCTCGGCGCCCAGGGCCAGCCGGATCTCCGGATAGGTCGGGCAGGGGATGGTCTTGAACTGGCTGGGCTCGATGACCTCCACCTCGTGCCCCATGGCGCGGCACTCGGCCGTGATCCGGGACAGGGTGCGGACGACGCCGTTGACCTGGGGCTCCCAGGCGTCGGTGGCCAGAACGATGCGCATGTGGGCCGAAAGGCTCCGCCGTTGATCGGGGAAACGGTCTAGCGCCTCCCGGCGACGATTGCGAGACGCGCCTAGAGCGGCAGGACGGTGGTGGCCTTCACCTCTTCGAGAACGGCATAGGTTCGCGTCTCGCGCACGCCCGGCATCCTGACCAGCACATCGCCGAGGAAGGCGCGGTAGGCGTCCATGTCGCCGACCCGCGCCTTGATCAGGTAGTCGAAGCCGCCCGCGACCATATGGCACTCCAGCACCTCCGGCTGGCGCCGCACCGCCTCGGCGAAGGCGTCGAACACGTCGCCGGTGGTGCGGTCCAGGTGCACCTCGACGAAGATCAGCAGGCCCCGGCCGACCTTGCCCGGATCGATCAGGGCGGCGTAGCCGGTGATCACCCGGCGCTCGCGCAGCCGCCTCACCCGCTCGAAACAGGCCGCCGCCGACAGGTTGCAGCGGCGCGCCAGCTCGGCGTTCGAGAGCCGTCCGTCCTCCTGCAGGGCGCGCAGCAGGCGGCGGTCGACCGAATCCAGATCATCCGTCGCCACAGGCCGCCCTCCTCCGAAGGATCATCGGCTTCGCTGCCGATCATACGATACACATTCGGCAGGGTCCGCCATATATGCGCGAGGCAATCAGGATCCAAAGAGCCCATGACGAGCGCCTTCCTTCCTTCGAGCGTCGGCCATTGGGACTCCCTCGATCACGGAAAATTCGCGGAGGAAGGGGCCGTCGTCCGCGGCCTTCTGGAACGCGCGCCGCTCGACGCAGCCGAGCGCGCCGCGGTCCTCGACAGCGCCGTCGCCCTGGTCGAGGGCGCGCGCCGCAGCCAGAAGAAGCAGGGCGTGGTCGAAAGCTTCCTGCAGGAGTTCTCGCTCGGCACCCGCGAGGGGCTGGCCCTGATGTGCCTCGCCGAGGCCCTGCTGCGCACGCCCGACGAGGACACCCGCGACCGCCTGATCGCCGAGAAGATCGGCTCGGCCGACTGGGCCAGCCATCTCGGCCAGTCGGACAGCCTGTTCGTCAACGCCTCGACCTGGGGCCTGATGCTGACCGGCAAGCTGGTCGACGTCGACGAGGAGGCGCGGTCCGACCTGCCCGGCTTCCTCAAGCGCCTCGTCGGCCGCCTCGGCGAGCCGGTCATCCGCGAGGCCGTCGCCGCCGCCGTGCGCATCATGGGCGAACAGTTCGTGGTCGGCCGCACCATCGGGGCGGCGCTGAAGCGCTCCAACAAGGAAGGCTGGCTCTGCTCCTTCGACATGCTGGGCGAGGGCGCCCGCACCGCCGCCGACGCAGAGCGCTACGAGAAGATCTACGCCGACGCCATCGAGGCCGTCGGCAAGACCGCAAAAGGACAGGGGCCGGAGACCGGCCACGGCGTCTCGGTCAAGCTGTCGGCCCTGTCGCCGCGCTACGAGGCGACCCAGGAAGCCCGCGTCTGGAACGAGCTCTACCCTCGCGTCCTGCGCCTCGCCCGCATCGCCGCGAAGCACGACATCAACTTCACCATCGACGCCGAGGAAGCCGACCGCCTCGCCCTGTCGCTCAAGCTGCTCGACCGGCTGGCGCATGAACCCGACCTGGGCGACTGGAAGGGCCTCGGCCTGGCCGTGCAGGCCTACCAGAAGCGCGGCCCCGACGTCATCCGCCGCGTGGCCGAACTGGCGAAGACGTCCGGCCGCCGCCTGATGGTCCGTCTGGTCAAGGGCGCCTACTGGGACACCGAGATCAAGCGCGCCCAGCAGTTCGGCCGCGTCGACTATCCGGTGTTCACCACCAAGGCCGCCACCGACCTGAACTACCTGGTCTGCGCCCGGATGATGATCGAGGCGGCGCCGCACCTCTACAGCCAGTTCGCCACCCACAACGCCCACTCCCTGGCGGCCGTGCACCGCATGGCCTCCGACCGCGGCGTGAAGATCGAGTTCCAGCGCCTGCACGGCATGGGCGAGGCGCTCTACGACGCCGCCCGCGACGCCTTCGGGCCCGTCACCGTCCGCGCCTACGCCCCGGTCGGCGGCCACGAGGACCTGCTGCCCTACCTCGTTCGTCGCCTGCTGGAGAACGGGGCCAACTCGTCGTTCGTCCACGCCCTGCTGGACGAACGGGTGCCGGCCTCGGCCGTCGCCGCCGATCCCATCTCCGTCGTCGAGGCCCACCCCGACCGCCACGCGAAAATTCCGACCCCCAAGGACATGTACATGGACCGCCAGAACTCGCTGGGCCGCGACTACTCCCAGGCCGCCGACCGCGAGCGCCACGCCCTCGCCCTGCAGAAGGTCGACAGCGAGAAGCTGACCTCCGGCCCGATCATCGGCGGCAAGCTGCGCGCCGGGACCAACGCGCAGGACGTCGTCAATCCGTTCGACACGACCCGGGTGCTGGGCCACGTCTCCGAGGCGACCGAGGCCGACATCGACGCCGCCGTCGACGCCGCCGTCCGCGCCCAGGTGAAATGGGATCGCATCGGCGGGGCCGGCCGCGCCCCCATCCTGCGCGCCATGGCCGACGCCCTCGAGGCCGACATGGACCGCCTCGTCGCCCTGCTCAGCCGCGAGGCCGGCAAGACGCTGAACGACGGCGTCGCCGAGGTGCGCGAGGCCGCCGACTTCTGCCGCTACTACGCCATGCTGGCCGAGCGCGACTTCGGCGGCCCGCAGGAGCTCAAGGGCCCGGTCGGCGAGATCAACAGTCTCGTCCTGCATGGCCGCGGCGTCTTCGCCTGCATCAGCCCGTGGAACTTCCCCCTGGCCATCTTCACCGGCCAGATCGCCGCCGCCCTGGCCGCCGGCAACGCCGTGCTGGCCAAGCCGGCCGAACAGACCCCGCTGATCGCCGCCGAGGCCGTGCGCCTCTACGTCAAGGCGGGTCTGAACCCCGACCTGCTGGCGCTGGTCCCCGGCCGTGGCGAGACCGTCGGGGCCAAGCTGGTGGCGCACCCCGGCATCGACGGCGTCGCCTTCACCGGCGGCACCGACACCGCCACCCTGATCAACCGCTCGCTGGCCAACCGCCCCGGCCCGATCATCCCCTTCATCGCCGAGACAGGCGGCCTGAACGGCATGTTCGTCGACACCACGGCCCTGAAGGAGCAGGTCATCGACGACGTCATCCTGTCGGCCTTCGGCTCCTCCGGCCAGCGCTGCTCGGCCCTGCGCCTGCTCTATGTGCCGCACGATTCCGCCGACGCCCTGATTGAAGGTCTGAAGGGCGCGCTCGCCGCCCAGGTGGTCGGCGATCCGTCCGATCCCTCGACCGACATCGGCCCGGTCATCGACGCCGACGCGAAGAAGATGCTCGAGGATCACCTGAAGCGACTGGAAGGCGACGCGCGGATCGTCGCCCGCGCCGAGCTGCCCGCCGGCGCGGCGAAGGGCCACCTGTTCGCCCCGACCATCGCCGAGGTGCCGACCCCCGACTACCTCGAGCGCGAGGTGTTCGGCCCCATCCTGCACGTCTGCCGCTACGACCCGGCCAAACTGCGCGAGACGGCGGCGAAGCTTGCCCAGCGCGGCTACGGCCTGACCCTCGGCGTGCACAGCCGCATCGAGGCCTTCGCCGACGAGGTCGCCCGTCTGGTCCCCGCCGGCAATGTCTACATCAACCGCTCGATCATCGGCGCCGTGGTCGGGGTCCAGCCCTTCGGCGGCGAGGGCCTTTCCGGCACCGGCCCCAAGGCCGGCGGCCCCTACAGCCTGATCCGCTACGCGGCGGAAAAGGCCATCTCGAACAACATCTCCGCCCAGGGCGGCGACCCGGCGCTGCTGAACCTCTAGCCGTCGACATCCCTCAGCAGGAGCATCTGCCCGATCAGCCGCTCCTTGTCGTTCGCGAAGCCGCACTGCGCCGGCGCGACCTTCGGGTTGCGCCAGGTGCCGAACAGCAGGTCCCACAACGGCAGGCCGTAGTTGTTGGCGTGCACGCCACGCTCATGGTGCACCCGGTGCATCTCCGGGCGCTGCACGATGAAGCCGAGCCACCACGGCGTTCGCAGATCGGCGTGGGCGATCAGGTTGAAGGCGGTGACGTACAGCAGGGCGAGGGCCGCCGCCCCCGGCCCGACCCCGAGCACAACATAGGCGACGATGGCGTTTAGCAGCGCCGCCAGCAAACCGTCGAAGGGATGGATGTAGAAGGCTGTCAGCGCCTCGATCCGGGTTGGGCTGTGATGAAGCTGATGCACCCAGCGCCACAACCTGTCGCTCCGATGCATCAGCCGATGGTGCCAGTAGGCGACGAAACTGGCGACGAGGAAGGTGACGAGGCTCGCGCTGACGACGTCCATCCGCCCGTCCAGCGCCAGCAGCGAATGGCCGCGGATCCATCCGTCGAACAGCACGCCTGCCGCGACCACCACCACGAGGTTCAGACCGTTCAAAAACCCGGCGTAGAGCCGCCAGCGCTTGTCGCAACTGGCGCCCGAGGCCGGCGCAATCACCTCCCGGGTGAAGATCACCGAGAACAGGGCGAAGGTCGCGAAGTAGACCAGGAACAGCATGGCGCGAGCATCGGCCGGGGCGGCGCCGTCTGCAAGCGGCTAAGCTTGGCTCGTCCCCCGTGCCTCCTCCTCCTCCGCCGCCTTGCGAAACAGCCAGGCGGACATCAGCCAGCCGGTCATGAACACGCCGATGATGACGAAGACGAAGTCGCCGCCGATCAGGGCGACGACCGCCGTCGCCGCCTGCGCCGCCGCCGTGACGGTCATGGCGATGGCCAGGCCCCTGGCCCGGAAACTGGCGAGGAAAGCCCCGCCGATGGCGACGAAGATGACGCCGAAGAACATCAGGTTGATAGGGTCGTTCTCGTTGCCGATGATTCCCACTGCCAGGTTGGACCAGGTGATCAGGAAGGCCGTCCCCAGCGCGACCACCGCGCCGGCGCGGTAGGCGAGGCTGCCGCTCGCGCGCAGGGCCAGTTCGAACACCGTCAACGGCACGGCCAGCATGATCCCGGCGACGATGAAGTCGAAGGCGGTCCAGTCCACGTCGGCGCCCAGCCGCATGGCCACGGCCGGCGCCGCCAGCAGGGCCGACGCCCCGACCCACGGCAGCACCCGCCACCAGCTCGCGCCGCGCCGCCCGCCGCCGTTCTCCGCCTGCATCGTCATCGCCCTGTCTCCTCTTGTCGGGATGGCGGTCAGTCTCGGCGCGGGGCCGATGAGGGTCATGAGCAAACCCTGAGCGCCCGCTGAAATGCGACGCCGCGCCCGCTCGCGGAGCGGTCGACGATGTGACAGCGTTGGGTCGTCATGTCCGGCCCGATCCGCCCTCCCCTGACCCGCGATCCGCTGCCGGACCGGCTGGCCCGACCGGTGCGCCGCGCCATAGCCGGCCGGGTGGTGCGGATGTTCAACGATCCGGACAAGGGCGAGCGGCCCGTCGTCCGCCGACCGGACGGGCTGTTCGGCCCGGACTCGGTCGCCTGGCGGGTGCACGGCGACGTAACCGGCATGCTGGTCGGCGGCGTCTCCGGCCTGCTGTTGCAGATGCTGCACCCGGCGGTGCTGGCCGGGGTCTGGGACCATTCCAACTTCCGCGCCGACATGCACGGCCGGCTGCGTCGCACCGCCCGCTTCATCGCCGTGACCACCTATGGCGGCCGCGACGAGGCCGAGGCGGCGATCGCGCGCGTGCGCCGCATCCATGCGCAGGTGGGCGGCGTCCTGCCTGACGGCGCCGTCTACACCGCCGACGATCCCGTGCTGCTGGCCTGGGTGCACGTCACCGAGACGACCAGCTTCCTGAACAGCTGGCGGCGCTACGGCGAGCCCGGCATATCGGCCGCCGACCGCGACCGCTACTTCGCCGAAATGGCCGAGGTGGGAGCCCGGCTGGGCGCCGATCCCGTTCCGCGAAACCGGGTCGAGGCGCGGGAGTTGATCCGCGCCCTGCGTCCACGGCTGGGCGTGGACGACCGGACCCGCGAGGTGGCCCGGCTGCTGCTGTCGCGCGAGGGCGGCAATCCGGCGGCGCGGCCGTTCCGCGCCCTGGTGCTGCAGGCCGGCGTCGACCTCCTGCCCGGCTGGGCGCGACGCATGCACGGCCTGTCCTCGCCGCTGCCGGCGCGGCCGCTGGTGCGAACCGGGACCCGGGGCGTCGCCGGCACGATCCGCTGGGCGTTCGAAGAGCCGTATCGCTGAAGCGTCAGCCGCGCTTCGGCCAGCCGCCGGCCCGGCTCAGGGCGCTGGGCGCCGGACGCCCGATCAGGCCGCCGATCCACCGCGCCGTTTCGATCAGGGCGTCGAGGTCGTAGCCGGTGTCGAAGCCGGCCCGCTCCAGCATGTAGACCAGGTCCTCGGTGGCGACGTTGCCGGTGGCGCCCGGCGCGAACGGGCAGCCGCCGATGCCGCCGACCGAGGCGTCGAGCACGTCGACGCCGGCCTCGACGCCGGCGTACGCGTTGGCCAGGCCGGTGTTGCGGGTGTCGTGGAAATGCAAACGCAGCGTAGCGCCGGGCGCGGCCTTTCGCGCCGCCTCGACCTTGCGAGTGACGCTCCAAGGGTCGCCGACGCCGATGGTGTCGGCCAGGGCGATCTCGCCGACGCCGAGTTCGGCGACGCGGCCGACCAGGTCCTCGACCTGCCCGGTCGAGACCTCGCCGTCGAACGGGCAACCCCAGACGCAGGACAGGGTCGCGGACAGCGACGGCGCCGCGCCCGGCTCGCCCTCCGCATTGCGCCGCCCGGCGACGATGTCGGCCAGCATGCCGACCTGCTGGTCGACGGTCAGGCCCTGGTTCTTCAGCCCGAAGCCGTCGGTGGCCGACATGGCGACGTTGACCTCGTCCACCGCCGTGCCGAGCGCGCGGTCGTAGCCCTTGCCGTTCAGCACCAGGCCGATGCGGCTGCGCCCGGCCTCGCGCGGCAGGGCGGCCATGACCTCTTCGGCGCCGGCCATCTGCGGCACGTATTTCGGGTGGACGAAGCTGACCGCCTCGATGCGCCTCGCGCCAGCCGCCTCGAGCCGCCGCACCAGTTCGGCGCGGACGGCGGGCTCCAGCACCGCCATCTCGTTCTGCAGACCGTCGCGGGGGCCGACCTCGACGAGGGTGATCGGGCGGCTCATCGCGCCGGCTCCCGCGGCCGCGGCGCGTCTGGCGGCGCATAGACGGTCAGGCTGACGTCGTCGCCCTGCGAATAGTTGTGGCCGTTGACCACCCCGACCGACCGGCCGGTCACGCCGAGGGCGGCGGCCGCATCCTGGAAGGCCTCCGCCTGCCGCTGCTCGACGATCGCGGGACGCCCCTGGGACAACGCCTTGGCCGCGCCCGCGGCGTCGGTCAATTCGGTGTCCCGTCCGGTCAGGAAGACGAAGCTCGGCTCGTGGAAGCCGGCGATGGCCACCGGTCCCGGACGGCCCTGCCGCGGATGCAGGTCGGCCTGCTCCAGCACCTGCTGCAGCCGCGGCGACACCGACAGGGGCTTGAGCTGGCGCAGGGTGCCGGCCAGCGCGCCGTGGGCCAGCACGCCCAGCGCCACCGAGGCGATCACCGCCAGCACGGTCGCCCGGTGCAGCAGCAGGAAGGCGCCGACCAGGGCGGCGAGCACCGAGAAGACGATGGTCAGGGTCGCCCAGGTCTGCGCCGTCGAGCGTCCGAACTCGGTCAGGCCGGCCACCACGCCGACGGCCAGCAGCGCACCGACCAGCACCGTCAACCCCGCGCCGAGGTAGCGGGGGACGCGCCCGATCGGCCGGTTCATCGCCGCCGCCGCCAGCAGGGCGAGGGCCCCGAACACCGGCAGGTTGTAGTGGACCAGCTTGGTCGGAGTCAGCTCGAAGATCAGCCAGGCCGGGATCAGCCAGCAGATCAGGAAGCGGATCGCCGGCTCGGCCCGCCGCGTCCACGCCGTGACCGCCGCCGCCGGCAGCAGCAGGGTCGCCGGGAAGAAGGTCAGGGCGATCAGGCCGAGATAGGTGCCGGGCGGCGCGCCGTGGCTCTCGTGGCCGCCGGCGATCTTGGGGGCCAGGTCGCCGCCGATGGCCTCGCGCCAGAAGCCGCCGTCGGTGGCGATGGTGATGGCGATGGCCCACGGCCCGACGATCAGGGCCACCAGCGGCAGGCCCCAGCCCCAGCCCAGCCGCCGCAGCCACTTCACGTCCCGATCCCACAGCGACAGGAGCAGCATCGCCGGGGCGATGACCACCAGCCCGAGCGGCCCCTTGATCAGGATCGACAGGCCCAGCGCGGCCCAGAACAGGAGCTTGTGCGGCCGCTTCGGCGCCTCCCCGGCCCGGGTGGCGAGATAGATGCGCGCCAGCGCCGCCATGGCCAGGGTGACGGCTCCGCACAGCATGGCGTCGGTCTTGGCGATGCCCGCCTCGGTCGAGAGCAGGAAGGTCGCGCCCAGCATGGCCCCGGCGAGAAAGCCCGTGCGACGCCCGAACATCGCGCCTCCCGCCCAGGCGCAGGCGGCCGCCGCCAGCATGGCGCCGAGGATGGACGGGATGCGGTAGGGGCGGATATCGCGGCTTTCGACGCTCGACGTGGTCGCCACCGCCACCGCCTGCATCCAGTAGATCCCCACCGGCTTCTTCCACCGCGGCTCGTCCTGGAAGCGGATGTCGACATAGTCGCCCGACTCCAGCATCTGCGAGGTCGCCTGGGCGTAGCGGCTCTCGTCGCGGTCCAGCGGCGGCAGCAGCATCAGCACCGGCAGGCCGGCGAGCAGGGCGACCAGGGCCGCCATGAGCGGGCCCCGCCAGCCGGCGATGTAGCGATCGAGATCGGGGCGCGTCATGGTCGTCTTCCTAACACGGCGATTCCGGCCGCGTCAGCCATGCCTCCCGCCCGCCCGCGAAACCCGCTAGACAGCCACCATGACCGAGACCGCTCCCGACATTTCCGTCGTCGTCCCCGTCCACGACGAGGAGGGGGCCGCCGGGCCGCTGGCGCGCGAGATCGCGGTCGCCTTCGCCGGCCGATCGTTCGAGATGGTCTTCGTCGACGACGCCTCGCGCGACGGGACGTTGGCCGAGTTGCGCGCCCTGATGCCCGAGCTGCCCATGCTGCGCGTGCTCGGCCACGCCGCCAACGCCGGCCAGAGCCGGGCGGTGCGCACCGGCGTTCTGGCGGCGCGGGGGCCCGTCGTGGTCACTCTCGACGGCGACGGCCAGAACCCGCCCGCCGACGCCCCCCGGCTGGTCGACCTGCTGCTCGCCTCGCCGCCGAACGTGGCCCTGGTGGGCGGCGTGCGGGCCAGCCGCCAGGATTCCGAGGCCAAACGCTGGGCCTCGCGCTGGGCCAACCGCATCCGCAGGAAGCTGCTGGACGACGACGCGGCCGACACCGGCTGCGGGCTGAAGGCCTTCCGGCGCGAGGTCTTCCTGCGCCTGCCCTACTTCGATCACATCCACCGCTACCTGCCCGCGCTGGTCATCCGCGAGGGCTACGAGAACCGCTATCTCGACGTCGGACACCGGCACCGGGAGACGGGGCGGTCGAAGTACACGAATTGGGGGCGGCTGGTGGCGTCGCTGTCGGACCTGCTCGGCGTCATCTGGCTGAAGTCGCGCGCCCGCCGGCCCGGGGCGGTCAGCGAGTTCTGAGCCTCGCCCGGCGGGCGAGCGGGCGTAGCCGTATGGAGCGAACCGGGGTATGCAGGGTTAACAAGCGCGGCCGTGAGAGGCCGTCGGACGCCGGAGCCTGGTCATGCTGATCGCCCTGCCGCTGCTGCTGATCCCGGTGGTGCTCTACAATATCGTGGTGCTGTCCAGCCTGATCGGCGGCGGCAGCCATGCGACCATGGCGGCGGGCGGGGCCGACGCCATCCTGCGCGACCCGATGTTCTCCATCCCGATGGCCTCGGGGACCAGCTGGAACGTCGGGCCGGGCGACCTGATTCTGCTGCTCAGCCTGATCCTGCTGTTCTTCGAGCTGCTCAAGTCGACGTCGAGCCAGAAGGTGGCGATCGTCAATCACGCCCTGTCGATGATCCTGTTCGTCGCCGTGCTGGTCGAGTTCCTGCTGATCAAGGGCTTCGCCACCTCGACCTTCTTCCTGATCGTGGTGATGGTCATGCTCGACGTGCTGGCCGGGTTCATCGTGACCATCATCTCGGCCCGCAAGGACCTCGACTTCGGCGGCGTCGCCTAGAGCCTGATCGGCTGAGGTGGAATCGCTTCGCGATTCCGCCGACGCCGTGAATCAGGCTCCAGGAATATGCTGGACCGAAATCTGAGCTTTGTTGGACTGCGTCCAACAAAGCCGATTTCGGTCT
>JAEYTA010000027.1 GCA_023434265.1 Pseudomonadota bacterium | reverse complement strand
CACCGTCTTCAACGCTTCGCCGCCGGCCATCGGATTATCGCCCTGAACTAAATCGAAAAACTGACTGCCTGCGCCGCCGACCACAGCATCTAGTGGCCGTAGCGCTCCCCAAGCCCACATATGGGGCGCAGATGGCTAACGAGCCGTCAACGGGCTTGACGATCACTTTCTGGGCGAATCGCGATCAGGACGGGGGATGAGCCTGTGGACGGCCCGCGACAAGGGCATGACGCCGGCTCGCGATTTTTCATCACGAACGCGTGAGGGGAACGTCCCACAAGCGGGACCGTTTGCCTCGCCATGGACCCTTCACCGGCCCTCGATCTGGCGCGCCGCGCCGTCCGCCTGGCGCGCGCCGAGATCGCAGCCTTGGCCGCCCTGCTGATCGTCGCCCTCGGCGTCATGACCTTCATCGAGGTCGCCGACGACATGACCGAGGCCGACGGGCAGGCCGTGGACGAGGCGGTGCTGCGCTGGCTCCAACCGGTGGCCGGCGAACCCCGCGGGCCGTGGTGGCTGCACGAGGCGGCGGCCGACCTCACCGCGCTGGGCGGCATCTCGGTGCTGACCCTGTTCGCGGTCGTCGCCTTCGCCTTCCTGCTGATCCAGCGCAAGCGTCTCTCCGCCGCCCTGCTGGCGGCCGGCCTCGCCGGCGGGGTCGCCCTCAGCGAAGGCCTCAAGGCCCTGTTCGAGCGCGCCCGGCCCCCCGCCGCCTACCAGGCGGTGGAGACGCTGAACGCCAGCTTCCCCTCGGGCCACGCCCTGCTGTCGACGGTCTTCTACCTGACGCTGGGCGTGATGCTCACCCGCGCCTTCCAGAGACGGCGGCTCAAGGCCTTCGTGCTCGGCGTCGCCATGCTGATCGCCGGCCTCGTCGGCCTCACCCGGGTCTACCTCGGCGCGCACTGGGCTTCCGACGTGGTGGCCGGCTGGTGCGCCGGCGCGGCCTGGGCCATGGCCCTGTGGCTGGTCGCCTGGGCGGTGCAGCGGCGGCAGGCCCGCCACGCCGGCGGCTTGCACGACGCCGCCCCCGCCGCTACAGAGCCCGCCGTCATCGGGGAGTAGCCGCCCGCGCCTCACAGCGGGTTGCCGCGTCAACACACTTCCTCTCCCCGGAGAGGATGGCGCGCAGGGCCTTCGGGCTCCGGCAAGACCGCTGGCATTCGCAGGGGATTTCCACGCGGGGCCCGGCTGCGAACGCCACAGGTCCGTCCGCCAGGGCCCCGCGCACGACAGAGTCTTGGACGCCTTCCTGATCTCCGCCGGCCTCGTCTCCATCGCGGAGATCGGGGACAAGACCATGCTGCTGGCCATCGTGCTGGCCGCCGCCTGGCGACGGCCGCTGCCGATCCTGCTCGGCATCCTCGTCGCCACCCTCGGCAATCACCTGTTCGCCGCCGCCGCGGGCGCCGTCCTGTCGCACTGGATGCACGGGCCGTGGGTGCGCTGGGTGGTCGGCGTCGCCTTCCTCGCCTTCGCCGTCTGGGCCCTGATCCCCGACCGCTTCGACGAGCGTCCCGACACCACCGAGAAGACTTTCGCCGGCGTGTTCTGGACCACGACCGCCGCCTTCTTCGTCATCGAGATGGGCGACAAGACCCAGGTCGCCACCGCCGCCCTCGCGGCCCAGTTCGCCACCGTCCTTCCCGTGCTGGCCGGCTCCACCCTCGGCATGATGCTGGTCAACGGCCCCGCCGTCCTGCTCGGCGAGGCCGCCGCCCGTCGCCTGCCGCTCAGCTGGATCCGCCTCGCGGCCGCCCTCGGCTTCGCCGCCACCGGCCTGTGGGTTCTGCTGGCGGGATGATATAGGCCGCCGACCCTCCCCGATCCGGATCGCCCATGTCCCGCCTGCTCCGCCTCGCCGCGGTCGCCATCCTCGTCGTCTCCCTGACCCTGATGCTCGGCCCGTTCGGCGGCGCCGAGGCGTCCAGCGGCATTTCCGACAAGGTCGCCCACTTCGTGGTCTTCGGCCTGATCCTGTGGAGCTTCGGCGTGCTGTTCCCGCGCCTGCCCCGGCTGTGGGCCGCGCTCGCCGCCGTGGCGCTGGGCGGGGCGGTGGAGGTGGTGCAGGGCATGGTCGGTCGCGACGCCGACTGGCTCGATCTCGCCGCGGATACGGCCGGCGTCGCCGTGGCTCTCGGACTCTGGGTGGTCTGGCGCGGCTTCCGCCCGCGCCGCGCGCGTCAGACTTCGAACACCCGGTAGGGCGTTTCGCCCAACGTCCGCAGCACCGGCAGGGCGACATTGTAGACCGGCGTGCCCTTGTTGGTGCGCCCCTCGGCCGCGCCGCGATGGGCGTGGCCATGCACCACCAGGCTGATGTTGTCGTAGCGGTCGACCGTCTCGCCCAGCCGCGACGAGCCGAGGAAGGCGTGGATTTCCGGCGGCTCGCCCATCACCGTGTCGACCACCGGCGAATAGTGGAGCACGACCACCGACCGCTCGGTGCGCAGCATGCGGATCGAGTTCTCGATGGTGTTGGCGTCCTCCACGGCCTCGTGGACGAAGGACTTGATCGCCGCCTCGCCGAACGAGCTCAACATGTAGCGGCCGAAGCCGCCGACGAAGCCCTTGCCGCCGGCGAAGCCGACCCCGTCGATCTCGTAGGCCTGGCCGTCGAGAACCTTCATCCCCGCGTCGGTCAGCATCTGCGCCACCCGTTCGGGCTGGCCGCATTCGTGCTCGTGGTTGCCCAGCACCCCGACCATGGGAATGCGGCAGTGACGCAGGTCCTCGAGCAGGATCTCGACCTCGCGGGTCTTGCCGAAATTGGTCAGGTCGCCGCACAGGCACAGCACGTCGGCGTCCTCGTGCACCCGGTCGAACAGGTCGCGGTGCGGCCGCTCGTGCGCCTCGCCGACGTGCAAGTCGCCGACCGCCGCCACGCGCAGCTTCTTCGCCGGCCCGGGCTCCAGCCCCGGCTGGGGGGTCTGCGGATCGGGATGGACCGCGCCACCGGCGGGCGCGTCAATCGATGGGTTCATGCCGCTCCTCGAGTCCCTTGCCGACGACGTCGCCGAAGCCCCACTCGGTGATGTCGGCGATGTAGTCGCGCGGGCTGAACAGCCGCCCGCGGCAGACCCGCACCCGCGGCGCCGGCAGGTCGACCTGGGCGCGCAGGCGCTCGGTCAGCTCGGAGATCAGCCAGCGCGGCGTCTTGTCCCGCTCGGTGGGGTAGGCGAACCGGAAGTTCAGCAGGTGCGCCAGCAGCACCTCCCAGTACAGGTCCATCTGGTCCAGCAGGCTCTTCCAGTCGATGGCCTCTGACTGTTTCAGGATGACGTGATTCACGTCGGCCCCGTCGTAACGGTAGCGGTCCTGGATGAAGACCTTGGACAGGATCAGGGCGGTCGGCGGGGTGATCCCGACCCGGTGCCCGTAGACCTCGATCGAGTCGTCGCCGAACCAGCTGTCGTTCACCGCGATGGTGCCGTTGGACATGGCGAAGATGACGTCGAAGAAGTGCCTGTCGTCCTTCCACACCTTGGCGATCCAGCGTTCGTCCTCGACGTCGGTGCGGTAGCCGCGCGCCTGGAAGAAGGCGAGAATGCGCGGGTAGTCCCCCGGCTTGCAGAACACGTCCAGGTCCTTGGTGGGCCGCCGGATGCCCGTGTAGGCGGTCACCGCATAGGTGCCTGACAGCAGGAAGGGGATGCCGCTCTCCTTCAGCAGGCCAAGCGCCTCCTCGTAGAAGGCCACGGCCTCCGGCGGGGGGCTGAAACTCGGATCGGGAACGGTGTCTGACATCGGGTCCGCGGTCTCCGCGACGCGGAAGGCGGCGCGGGCGGGAAAACGGCTCCGGTCGCGGCCGGGTTCCTCGCCCCGCCGGCCGTCCCGGGCCAAGTCTCCATTTTGTTTACAGGTTTCGCGTACGGCTCATCGGTCGGGTGTGCACCGGGAGGAGCTCCGGTTGAGGGGGCGTTGGCGATTGTTCAGGCATGAGGCGGGCCGCGTCGCGGGTCCGCCCGCGTGGGCCTACGTCCTCCTGTTCGCCGCCTCCCAGCTGGTCGGGCACTGGAGCGTGGCCACCTACGGCGCGGTGGCCGTCTGGCTTTCCAACGGCGTCATGGCCGCCGCCCTGCTGCAATTGCACCGCCGGCCCGCGGTCGCGGTCCTGACCGCCTGCTTCGCCATCAACCTGTTCAGCAACATCCTCCGGGGCGACCCCGGCGTCTTCCTCTGGGTCAACCCGCTGCTCAATGTCGGCGAGGCGATGTGGGTCGCCGTGCTCGCCCGGCGCTACTGCGGCGCGGCCCTCGACATGCGCCGGCCGCGCCGGCTGGTGCGGTTCGCCGGCTGCGCCGCCAACGCCGCCGCGACAGTCAGCCTGATCGGCTACGCCCTGTTCTGGGTGCTGCGCGAACCGCCCCTGGCGGTCTGGCTGTTCCGTCTGCAATCCTTCTTCGTCATGGAGCTGATGGGGCTGTTGCTGGTCACCCCTGTCCTGCTGCTGCTCGCCCGCCGCCACCGCTTCACGGGCGTCACCCGCGCCCAGGCGCCCGAGGCGGCCGCCCTCATGTTGCTGATGGCCTGCGTCACCGGCTGGGTGTTCTGGCAGTCGGACGCGCCCTTCCTCTTCCTCACCGTCATGCCGATGATGCTCATCGGGCTGCGCCTCTCGCCGACCCTGACGGCCACGGCCCTGATCGTGCTCTCCGCCATCAGCGGGATCGCCACCCTGACCGGCCACGGTCCGGTGCATCTGGTCCGCCTCGCCGAGGCCCCGGCGCTCGCGGACGTGCAGCCGATCTTCCGCCAGCTCGGCGTCTATCACCTCTACATGCTGACCCTGGTAGGGGCGGTGCTGCCGCTAAGCACGGTGATGTCCGAACGGCGCCGCCTGGAGTCCCGCCTGCGCGCCCGCACCCTCGCCGCCCAGGAGGCCCGCCGCCGCGCCGAGGACGCGGCCGCCGCCCGCTCGCGCTTCCTCGCCATGATGAGCCACGAGATGCGCACCCCGCTCAACGGGGTCGCCGGCTTCGCCGACCTCCTTGCCGCCCGCGCCGATCTCGACCCCGAGGCCGTCCGCCACGCCCGCCAGATCCGCGAATCGTCCGACGGCCTGCTGACGCTGGTCGAGGACATCCTCGACTTCGCCCGCGGTGACGACGCCGTCTCGCCCGAGCCGCTCGACCTCGCCGCCGTCGCCCGGGAGGCCGCGGGTCCCAGCCGCGGCGCCGCCGACGCGCGCGGCCTGACGCTGGTGGTGGACGACCGCCTGCCGCCCCGGGCCCGCTACGCCGCCGATCCGCGCGCCCTGCGCCAGGCCCTGCATCCGCTGGTCGCCAACGCCGTGAAGTTCACCGAACGGGGCGAGGTCCGGGTGCGTCTCGACCGATCCTCGGCCGGCGTCGCCATCCAGGTCTCCGACACCGGCTGCGGCATCCCGCCGGATGTCCTGCCCCAACTGTTCGAAGCCTTCGCCCAGGGCGACGCCTCGATCAGCCGCACCCATTCCGGAGTCGGCCTCGGCCTCGCCCTGGCCGCCCGGCACGTGCGCCGCCTCGGCGGCCGCATCGAGGTCGACAGCCGTCCGGGCGAGGGTTCGACCTTCACCCTGCACCTTCCCCTGCCGCGCGTCGTCGACGCGCCGGAGGCGGCGCCGGCAGCCGTCTCCGAGCCGGTCTCCACCGCCGCCGTCTCCCCGTCGGACGAGGCGGAAGGAGACGCTCGCGCGCCCCGCGTGCTCGTGGTCGACGACCATCCCGTGAACCGCGAGGTCGCCCGCATCATGCTCGAGGCCCTGGGCTGCGAGGTCGCCGAGGCCTGCGACGGCGTCGAGGCCCTCGACATGGTCGAGGCGGCCCCGTTCGACCTGGTGCTGATGGACGTACGCATGCCGCGCATGGACGGGCTCGAGGCCACCCGCCGCATCCGCGGCCTGTCCGGCGACGCCGGCCGGCTGGCCGTCGTGGCCATGACCGCCGACGCCATGCCGGAGGATGTCGAGCGTTGCATCGCCTCCGGCATGAACGCCCACCTCGCCAAGCCGATCAGCCAGACCGGCCTGTTCGACGCCGTCGCCCGGGCGTTGTCAGGGGAGCTGCCGGCGGCGCGGGTCCCGCAGGCGGCGTAGGGTCGAGGGGCGAGGGTCGAGGGACGAGGGCGAGCGCGGCCGGCGTCGGTGCCCGGTGCGCCGGAGAGTCGGCCCAAGGCGCCCTCGCCCCTCGACCCTCGACCCTATTCCGGAAACCTCTCCCTCCAGAACCCCGCCAGCTCCGGCAGCGCGTCCACCCGCTCCACCACAGTATGCATCCGCGGCGCGACCTCGGCGAACCGCCTCCGCCGTGGCGTCCACCGGCTGGCGACGGCGACATACAGGTCCAGCACGGTCAGCTCCTCGCCCAGCAGGAAGCGGTCCGGTTCGATCTGGCTCTCCATCACGCCCCAGCAGTGCGCGATCCGCTCGGCGGTGCGCGCCTTGATCCGTTCCTGCGCCGCGGGGTCGTCGCCGCCCAGCCGCGAGGGTTCGTCCCGCACCCAGAACATCGAATAGATCGAGGCCGGCACGAAGCTCATCCAGCGCAGGAACTGGCCGCGCCGGGGGTCGCCCGGCTCCGGCCCCAGCGCCGCCTCCGGATGCTGCTCGGCCAGCCAGATGAGGATCGCCGCGCTCTCGGTGATCGTCTCCCCGTCCGGGGTGACCAGGGCCGGGATCTGCCGCATCGGATTGACCGAGGCCACCTTGTCGCGCTCGTGCTCGCCCTCCCAGGTGACGGCCTCGACCACCTCGAACGGCGCCCCGATCAGGGTCAGCGCCGCCTCGACCGGGACCGAGCCCGAGCCGGCGGCGCCATAGACGGTGTAGGTCATCGCGGGTCTCCATTTCCGGCGCGAAGGATGCCTCCGGTCCGCCCTCGGCGCGCCCCGGAATCGTTCGGCGCGGAACAAGGCCTGTTTGTCGGTTTCGGCGCGCCGAAACATTAACTCCCCGCCCGGCTTGGCGAGAAAATCGTCGGGATTCCCGCCACATGGCGCGTTGAAATCGCGAAATCTCCAACACCGTCCCGGGCGGGTGGAAAATGCGCGCTATGACCGATGAAGCCGAAACCCCGCCCGCCTCTTCGCCGCGCGAGCGGCTCTGGCTCGACATCCGCGACGGCTATCTCGCCGGCTGCTCGGCGCCCGTGCTGGCCGAGCGCCACGGCGTGCCGGTGCGCACCATCCGGCGGCGCGCCGCGATCGAGGGCTGGCGGCGCGCCGACCAGGCCCAGGACGCGGTTCCGCCAACCTGGCCGGACCGCGAGGGGGAGATCGAGGAAACGCCGGAGCTGGTGGAGGCCGAGGCGATGCGCACCGCCGAGACCTTCGCCCTCCTGTTCGCGCCCACCGCCGAGGAGATGCGCGGCATCGCCTTCCGGCGCTCCGCCGAGGCGGCGGCCATGGATCGGCCGGCCGAGGCGGTGGTGTGGATGCGGTTGGTGCAGCAGCTCGATCGCGTGGGCGACCGCGTCGACGCCGAACGCCGCGCCTTCACGAATACGGACCGTCTCCGCGCCGCCTTCATCGGGCGGATGCGCGCCGATCTCGCGGGCGACCGTGACGACGGCGACTTCGACCCATAGAGCCTGATCGGCTGAGGTGGAATCGCTTCGCGATTCCGCCGACGCCGTGAATCAGGCTCCAGGAATATGCTGGACCGAAATCTGAGCTTTGTTGGACTGCGTCCAACAAAGCCGATTTCGGTCT
>JAEYTA010000019.1 GCA_023434265.1 Pseudomonadota bacterium | reverse complement strand
TGACCGACGGCACCGAGTACGAAACCCGCTCGACCTGGGGTTCGGAAGGCGCCACCATGAACCTTGAAATCGATCCGAAGTCGCACCCGGCCTGGACCGGCGGCAACCAGCAGCTCATGGACCGCGGTGGCCGCGTTTCCAAGTTCAACAAGCGCTTCGGCGGCCTCGGCCTCTAAGCCTTGCGCTGAATCAGTTTGGAAAGACCCGGCTCCGGCCGGGTTTTTTTATGCCCCAGCGGTTGGCGCAAAACAAAAAAGGCGGGCCAAGACCCGCCTTTCGCGAAAGCGTCAGTATTTTCAGGCGCCGAAGGCTGTGTGCAGCAGGTTCAGCTGGGCACGAACGCCATTCTCGTTGCTCGGCACCGGGGTGTCGCCCGGGCGGTAGATTTCACGATCGAGCAGGGCGACGCGATTCTGCAGCCTCAGGGAGCGCTCGACGAGGTCGCGGAAACCTTCGGGCAGGTCGAGCCAGCCCGGCGCGTTCTTGTCGACGTTGAAGCCATCGAGGCGGACCTTGTTCTTCTCTGCAAGGACCTGATCGCGGCTCATCTCGCCATTGTTGACGGCGCGCTGCAGCAGGAGCCACGAGGCCATCTGCATCAGGCGGGTGGTCAGGCGCATGGATTCGGCTGCGTAGAGGACCGAAGCCACACGCGGCAGGACCTTGGAGGCGGCGCGTCCGGGGCCGTCGAGGTAGCTCGCGGTCTCCTCGACAAGAGACATGCCCTCGGTATACAGCGCCTTGAACTGCGACGAGGCTGCGGCGCGGCCTGCAAAGTTGACAGTGTTCAACCCGTGTTCGGACATCGAAATCATCCTGCTAACGCATCACAATACAGGCAATGACCGCGGGAAAGGAAAGTTCCCTGGCGCCTCTTCTCGAAGTTAAGATGGAGTTTATAGCGGCAAACCGCAAGGCGTTTCTTAAGGAAGGGTTAATACCCACACCTTTGCTCACCACGCCAAAAAAAAGAGCCGCAAAAGCGGCTCTCAAGGTAAAACAGGGAGAAAGTCAGACCTATTCGCCACGCGGTGAAACCGTCTGAATCCAGGAAGCCCGGATGTTCATCATCATCTACGTTAATGATTAACATCCGGTTAAAGAAAGAAAGTATTCAGGATAAATTCCCGTTCTTGGACATCAGGAGCGGAAGAAACTGTCCGCAGCGCGTCGGCCGGCTGCCTTCTTCTGCTTTTCCGCCTCCAGGCGGCGGATTTCGTCCTGCAGGAGTGCAATCCGCCTGTCCAGTTCATCGGCCGACAGGGCGTCCAGTTCGCAACCGATCTCGTGGGAAACCGGCTTCTTCGGTCTGTCGTCATCCATGAAGCTCATGACGCTGTTCTCTCCTGATCCTGATCACTGCCGCCTTCGGCCGCACGAGGATTAAGCAGAAGGCTCTCGGGAGTCGTCAAGGAAGGCGCAAGTGCCGGCGAGCCGGCATAGCTGTCGCGTTCCTCCACCGGTACCGGCGCCCTGATCCGGCTTCTGAAGATCGCATAGGCGGTCACCAGGATATGGGAAAGCGCGGTGACGGCGAAGAGCGCGTGAGGGCCGAGCCAGGTCATGACCGGACCGCCGAGGGTCGGTCCGATGATCGTGCCCACCCCGTAGAGGAGGAGCAGGCCACCGGAAATCTTCACAAAATCCTCGGATGAGGCATGATCGTTCGCATGGGCGACAGCGATGGGGTAGAGGGCGTTGGCTGCCGCTCCATAGAGGCTGACCAGGATCAGGATCATGTAGACGTTTGCGGGCTGGAAGAGGCTCAAGCCCACGCCGGCGACCGCTCCAAGACCCGCCAGGCCTGCGAGGACATATCGGCGGTCCATGCGGTCCGACAGACGGCCCGCAGGGAACTGCGCCACGGCACCGGCAAGGATCGTGACGCTGACCATGATCGCGATCATGTCTTCCGTCAGTCCAACGCGGGCACCGAAAACCGCCACCAGCGTGCCATAGGCGCCATTGGCGGTTCCGATCAGCAGGATGGCGATGAAGGAAACGGGCGAATTCCGGTAAAGGCCTTTGAGGTCAAGCCGCACGCGCTTCAGCGGCTGTGGTGACGCCGCCTTGGAGACGGCTGTCGGGATGATCGCAAGGCAGTAGAGGATGCCGCAGATCATGAACAGGATGGGTGTCGACACGTCTGCAAAGGGCACCATCATCTGCCCGCCGACGACACCGAATAGGGTGATCGAGATATAGAAGGAGAAGATCGCACCCCGGCTCTCGTTCGTGGCACGCTCGTTCAGCCAGCTTTCGATGATCATCGAGGTCCCGGCGGTGCAAAAGCCAGTAACGGCACGCAGGATCAGCCAGGCCGTCTGGTCGACGAGGATGCCGGTGAGCAGGACGTTGAGGCAGATGAGGGCACCGAAGCCGGCAAAGGCACGGACATGGCCGATCCGGCGCACCAGGTTCGGAGCGACGAAGCAGCCGACGACGAAACCGGTCGCCCAGGTCGTGCCGATCAGGCCGAGAATCTCGTTCGAATAGCCTTCGGCCGAGCCGCGGACCGGGAGCAGCAGGCCCTGCAGGCCATTGCCGAGGAACAGGAACAGCGTGCTCGTCAGGAGCG
>JAEYTA010000008.1 GCA_023434265.1 Pseudomonadota bacterium | reverse complement strand
GGGTCCGACAGGTTCACCCGCCGCAGGGCCACGGTGACGATCTCCGCCCCGGCCGCCTCGGCGGCGGCGGCGTTCTGGGCGTAGTCGGCGTATTTGCCGGTGCCGACGATCAGCCGGCTGCTGAAGGTCCGGCCGGCGACGGTCCAGGTGTCGGAGGCGGTGTCTGTCTGGGCGCTCATGGCCCGGCTTCTAGACCCGGAGCCGGGGCCGGCGAAAGGGCGCGAAGGTCGCGGCCAACATTTCGTTACGGGCCTTGTAAGCGGTTACAGGCCCTGCTTGTTACGGCCCGGGCGGCGCAGACCGCCGCGGAGGAGGAGCCCCGCATGACCACCCCCCATCGCCGCCGCCTGCTGCAGGGCATGGGGGGCATGGCCGCCCTCGCCGCCGCCGGCTGCGCCACCGCCCCGCTGGCTCGCGGCCCGGGCCGCGACCGGCCCAACATCATCTTCATCATGACCGACGACCACGCCCAGTCGGCCATGTCGGCCTACGGCAACACCATCCTGCGAACGCCGAACCTCGACCGGCTCGGCGCCGGCGGCGTGCGCTTCGAGAACGCCTTCGTCACCAACTCCCTGTGCCTGCCCAGCCGCGCCACCTACCTGACCGGCCTCTACTCCCACGCCCACGGCATGGTCACCAACGGCGCCGAGTCGAACTTCAACAACGAGCCGCTGCTCAACCACGAGGCCACCTGGCCGATCATGCTGCGCAAGGCCGGCTACCACACCGGCGTGGTCGGCAAGTGGCACGTCAACACCCCGCCGATCGGCTACGACCACTCGTCGGTGCTGCCGGGCCAGGGCCAGTATTTCAACCCGCCGCTGGACGTGAACGGCGTCCGCACCCGCGGCCAGGGCCACACCGACGACGTCATCGGCGAGCTGGCCCGCGAGTTCGTGCGCACCCGCCCGGCCGACAAGCCCTTCGCCCTGCTGTTCCAGTTCAAGGCCCCGCACCGCGGCTGGGAGCCGGCCGAGCGCTTCCGCAACGCCTTCGCCGACGTCGACATCCCGCCGCCGCCGACCTTCATGGAGGACATCGCCGACCGGCCCCGCGCCGTCCGCGCTGCCGACATGCTGATCGCCGACATGCCCGACTACCGCAACCGCGGCGTCCGCGCCGACATGCCGGTCGAGGAGCGGGCCCGGCTCAACTACCAGCACTTCATCAAGGACTACTACCGGGTGCTGCTGGGCGTGGACGAAAACGTCGGCCGCATGCTCGACCTGCTCGACGCCGAAAGCCTCTCGGAGAACACCGTGGTGGTCTACACCACCGACAACGGCATGTTCCTCGGCGACCACGGCATGTTCGACAAGCGGCTGATGTACGAACAGTCGATCAAGGTGCCCTTCCTCGTCCGCCACCCCGCCTCGATCGCGCCGGGCCAGGTCAACCGCGACCAGATGGTGCTCAACATCGACGTGGCCCCCACCTTCCTCGACTACGCCGGCCTAGAGCGCGACCCGCACATGCACGGCCGCAGCTGGAAGGGCGTGGTCGCCGGCCAGGTCCCGGCCGACTGGCGCCAGGACTTCCTCTACCAGTATTTCGAATTCCCGGCCGCCCACTGCGTCCGCCCGCACCGCGGCGTGCGCGACGACCGCTGGAAGCTGATCCACTGGGAGCTGCCGGACGAGTGGGAGCTGTACGACCTGCAGGCCGACCCGAACGAGCAGAACAACCTCGCCGGCCGGCCGCAGCACGCCGCCGAGGAGGCCCGGCTGAAGGAGCGGCTGGAGAAGCTGCGTCAGGAGGTCGGCGACGGCGACCTGCCCGGCTACGCCCCGGCCGATCCCGAGGACATGCGCTTCGGCGGCTACGGCCTGCCCAACGAGGAGGCGCCGGTCTGCCGGCCGCTGCCGCCGGCCTAACGGCTCAGGCGGACGGACGGACGATCCGCCCTTCCGCCTCCAGCCGGGCGAGCACCGCGCCGGCGATCCGCTCGCAGCGCGGTCCGAGGAAGGGGAAGGCCCCGGCCGTGGCCGCGGCCAGCCGCGCGTCCAGCGCCTCGCGCAGCAGCCGCCGCGCCCGGTGCAGCCGGGTCTTCACCGTCTCCGGCTTGATCCCGAGCGTGGCCGCAGTCTCCTCGATGCTGCACTCCTCGATGTCGCGCAGGATGAAGACCATGCGGAAGGCGTCCGGCAGCTCGTCCACCGCCTGTTCGATCAGGCCGCGGATCTGGGCCCGGGCCGCGTCGGCCTCGGGGCTGGCGGAGCCGAAGGCCCCGGGAAAGCGGATCACCTGGCCGGCCTCCATCTGCGCGGCCTCGACCGCCTCCAGCTCCACCGTCGGCCGACGGCGACGCAGCCGCCCGCGGGCCTCGTTGAGCACGATCCGGGTCAGCCAGGTCATGATCCCCGCCTCGGCCCGGAAGCTTCCGATCGCCGCGAAGGCCCTGACCCAGGCTTCCTGCAGCACGTCCTCGGCCTCGGCGTCGTCGCGCACCACGCCGCGCGCCACCCGGAACAGACGCTGGTTGCCGCGCTGCATGATGACGCGGAAGGCGTCGCCGTCGCCCGCCTGGGCCAGCCGGACCAGCTCCGCCTCGTCCATGGCGTCGATCGTCTGTCGCTTCAGTCCCGCCATCTCTGCTCCTGTCTCATCATCGGTTGGATGCCGACGCGCTGGCAAGGTTCCCGCTCAGCCCGCCAGCGCCGCCAGCACCTCGCGGCGCCGCTCGGGCTCCTCGAACACGCCGGTGAAGCGGCGCGTGGTCAGCGAGGCCCCGTGCTTTCGCACCCCGCGCGACGACATGCATTCGTGGTTCGCCTCGACCACCACGGCCACGCCGCGCGGCCGCAGCGTCCGGTGCAGCGTCTCGGCGATCTCGGCGGTCAGCCGCTCCTGGATCTGCAGCCGCCGCCCGTAGGCGTCGACCAGCCGCGCCAGCTTGGAGATGCCCACCACCCGCTCCGACGGCAGGTAGGCGACATGCGCCACGCCGCGGATCGCCGCCATATGGTGCTCGCACACCGACTCCACCGGGATGTCGCGCAGCAGCACCAGCTCGTCGTACCCCGCCACCTCGCCGAAGGTCCGCTCAAGGATTTCGGCCGGCTCCTGGGCGTAGCCGGCGAACCACTCCTCGTAGGCGCGCACCACCCGCGCCGGGGTGTCGCGCAGCCCCTCCCGCCGCGGATCGTCGCCGGCCCAGCCGATCAGGGTCCGCACGGCGGCCTCGGCCTCGACCCGGCTCGGCCGACGCCAAGGAAGCTGCGCAGTCTGGTCGCATCCGGCGTGGGGCGCGGACTGAAGCGCAAGAGCGGAGACGGAGGCGACTGACATGTGGACATCCTCAAACAGCGGTTCGTCGCCATTCGATGTCCTGCCGGGCTCGAGGTTCCCGGGCTGCGCGGATCAACCGCCGCCGACGAACTGGACCAGTTCGATCCGGTCGCCTTCGGCCAGCGCCGTGGAGGCGTGAAGCGAGCGCGGAACGATCTCCAGATTGCGCTCCACGGCCACCTTGCGGATGTCGAGGCCGAGCGCCTCGACCAGCCCAAGCACGGTGGTCGCGGAGGTTTCCAGCGTTTCGCCGTTGACCTGGATACGCATGACGCTACGTCAATCTCCCGGGCGCGCGGCTTGCTTGCCGCCACGCCTCAGCTAAAAGGCCGGACCGATTCCGGTCGGACGCCACTTTCCGCGAGCGAATGCCCGACAGCCCCGTCCTCTACGTCCTGAACGGCCCGAACCTCAACCTGCTGGGCCAACGCGAGCCCGAGGTCTACGGCCGCGAGACGCTGGCCGACGTGCAGGCGCGCTGCGAGCGCGCGGCCGGCGGCGCGACCGTGGTGTTCCGGCAGAGCAACCACGAGGGTGAACTCATAGATTGGGTCCAGGAAGCGCGTGGCAAGGCCGACGCCCTGGTGATCAACCCGGCCGGCTACGGCCACACCTCGGTGGCGCTGCTCGACGCGTTGAGGACGCTGTCGATCCCGATCGTCGAGTGCCACCTCTCCAATCCGGCGGCGCGCGAGCGCTTCCGGCATCGCTCCTATGTGTCGGCGGTCGCCGCCGGCGTGGTTTCGGGCTTCGGCCCGTTGGGTTACGAACTGGCGGTCCAGGCCGCCCTCGGGCTGGCGCAGGAACGCAGCCGGTCCGCGGACCGTTCGGTTTAGACAGGGACAAGAAGCTCCGATGGCCGATCCGAAGACCGCCCCCAAGCTGAAGAACGACAGCGGCATCGACGCCGAGCTGGTGCGCCGGCTGGCCGACATTTTGAATGAGACCGACCTGACCGAGATCGAGGTCGAGAAGGACGATCTCAAGATCAAGGTGAAGCGCGAGGTGACCGTGGCCGCCGCCCCGGTGCAGTACGCCGCTCCCGCGCCCCACGCCCCGGCCCCGCCGGCCGCCGCGCCCGCGGCCGCCGCCGCGGCCATGCCGTCCGACCCGGCGACGATCGTCGCCCGGGCCGGCGAGGAGGTGAAGTCGCCGATGGTCGGCACCGCCTACCTGCAGCCCTCGCCCGAGGCCCCGCCTTTCGTGCAGCCGGGCGACAAGGTGAAGAAGGGACAGACCCTGCTCATCGTCGAGGCCATGAAGACGATGAATCCGATCCAGGCTCCGCGCGACGGCGTGGTGAAGGAGGTGCTCGTCGGCGACGCCCAGCCCGTCGAGTTCGGCGAACCGCTCGTCCTGCTCGAGGCCTGAGCCCATGTTCACCAAGGTCCTCATCGCCAACCGCGGCGAGATCGCCCTGCGGATTCACCGCGCGTGCAAGGAGATGGGCATCTCCACCGTCGCCGTGCACTCCGAAGCCGACCGCGGCGCCATGTGGGTGCGGCTGGCCGACGAGAGCGTCTGCATCGGCCCGGCCCCGGCGGCCAAGTCCTACCTGAACATCCCCTCGATCATCGCCGCGGCGGAGATCACCGGCGCCCAGGCCATCCACCCGGGCTACGGCTTCCTATCCGAGAACGCCCGCTTCGCCGAGATCGTCGAGGCCCACGGCATGACCTTTATCGGGCCCAAGCCCGAGCACATCCGGGTCATGGGCGACAAGATCACCGCCAAGCAGACGGTGAAGGACGCCGGCATCCCGGTGGTGCCGGGCTCGGATGGCGAGGTCGAGACCGTCGAGGCGGCGGTGAAGGCCTCGAAGTCGATCGGCTTCCCCCTGATCGTCAAGGCGGCGGCCGGCGGCGGCGGAAGGGGTATGAAAGTGGCGATGACCGCCGATGACCTCGTCGAGGCCGTGCGCACCGCCCAGTCCGAAGCCCAGGCGGCCTTCGGCAACGGCGCCGTCTACATGGAGCGCTACCTCCAGAAGCCGCGCCACATCGAGCTGCAGGTCATCGCCGACAGCCACGGCAATGTCGTCCACCTGGGCGAGCGCGACTGCTCGCTGCAGCGCCGCCACCAGAAGGTGCTCGAAGAAGCCCCCTCCCCGGCCCTGTCGGCGGTCGAACGCGCCCAGATCGGCCGCACTGTCAACGAGGCCATCGGCAAGATCGGCTATCTCGGCGTCGGGACCATCGAATTCCTTTGGGAGGACGGCGAGTTCTTCTTCATCGAGATGAACACCCGCCTGCAGGTGGAGCATCCGGTGACGGAGATGATCACCGGCGTCGACCTGGTGCGCGAGCAGATCCGCATCGCCGCCGGCCTGCCGCTCAGCTTCCGGCAGGAGGACATCCATTTCGAGGGTCACTCGATCGAGGTGCGCATCAACGCCGAGAACGCCGAGACCTTCACGCCCTCACCGGGCACGGTGAACGACTTCCACGCCCCGGGCGGCCTGGGGGTGCGGCTGGATAGCGCCATCTACGCCGGCTATTCGATCCCGCCCTACTACGACAGCCTGATCGGCAAGCTGATCGTGCACGGCCGCGACCGCGAGGAGTGCGTCGCCCGCCTGCGTCGAAGCCTGAACGAGATGGTCGTCGGCGGCGTCGACACCACCATCCCCCTGTTCCAGAAGCTGCTGCAGGAGCCGGACATCCTCTCGGGCGACTACGACATCCACTGGCTGGAAAACTGGGCCAGACGCCAGAAGGGCGACGCCTGACGGCTGTGGAGGAGCCCGGCTTCAGCGCCAGCTTCCCCTTCGGTCGGTTCGGCCCGGACGAACTGCTTCGCTGCTACGCGACCGGCGTCTTCCCCATGGGCGAGGCGCGCGACGACCCGCGCGTCTTCCTCGTCGAGCCCGACCAGCGCGGAGTTCTGCCGCTCGACGGCTTCAACATCCCGAGCCGATTGCGGCGCACGGTTCGCTCGGAACCGTTCGAGGTCCGGGTGAGCACCGCCTTCGACGCGGTGGTGGAGGCCTGCGCCGCCGCCGCGCCGGGACGCGAGGACAGCTGGATCAACGATCCCATCCGACGGCTTTACGGCGAGTTGCACGCGCGGGGCTGCGCCCATTCCATCGAATGCTGGGACGCGGAGCGGCTTGTCGGCGGTCTTTATGGCGTCACGCTCGGCGGGGCCTTCTTCGGCGAGAGCATGTTCAGCCGCGCGCGCGACGCTTCGAAGGTCGCGCTGGTGCATCTCGTGGCGCGGCTGAAGCGCGGTGGATGGCGGCTGCTGGACGCGCAGTTCATGACCGAGCACCTGCGCCAGTTCGGGGCGGAGGAGATTCCGCAGGCGGTCTACCTGCGCCGACTCCGCACCGCGCGGGCCGCGGCGGCCGATCCAGCCGGCCTGTCAGCGCCGATGAGCGGGGACGAGGCGGTCGCCTACGCCCTGCAGCCGACGACCCAGGCGTCGTAGATCGGATGCTGCAGCCCGTTGACGCCGGGCGACGAGGCGAACATCCAGCCGCGAAAGATCTCCCGCGGTCCCGACGACTGCAGCAGGCCGCGGGGCTGGATGCTGAACTCCAGATAGGCGATCGAATCCGGGACCAGTTCGTCCGGCGTCGAAACCTCGCAGGCCCGGGCGGTGACGATCAGGGAGTCGGCGAAGCGCACAGGCCGGCCGCCCACTTCGACCGCGAAACGCATGGTCTGCGCGGTGATCTTGTCCACCGCCTCCACGATGGCGACACGTCCGCGCTGGCGACGGGCCGGTTCCGCCGGCTCCTCGACCTGGACCGGCTCCGGGTCGGCCTTTTCCTCGACCTCCTCGGCTTCCTCGGTCTCCGTCCCGGCGAGATCGTCCGGCCCGGGCACGACGATGACGGGCGCGGTCGGCGGCGTGATCGGGATGGGAACGACGGGAGCGGGAGCGGCCTCCGGGGCCGGTTCGCGCGGCGGCGTCACGACGGGGGCTGGCGGTTGCTGGGCGGCGGGCTGGCGATTGAGATCGGCGGTCGGATCCTGGACCGGCCGGGCGTCCTGGGGCAGGTCGTTGAGGGCGGACGCGACGACGCCGCCCGCCGCGAGCGCCGCGACGAGGATCACGCCGACGAGGAGCGCCCGCCGCGGCTTCATTCCGGCCGCCACGCCTCGTAGTCGCCGGTCGCCGCCGGGCGCACGCCCTCGGCCGCCAGCGAGCCCTTCGGACGCCAGGCCATCGGCGTGCCGGTCAGGTTGGGGACGTAGTCCTTCTCCCAGGCCTTGCGCGGGAGCGGGCGCTCGGTCGGGGGTTCGTCGATCGTGTAGTGCAGCCAGCCGTGCCATTCCGGCGGCACCTTCGAGCCGTCGGCATAGCCGTTGTAGACCACCCAGCGACGGCGACGACCGTCGTAGCTGGTGTTGTCGCGGGCCAGGTAATAGCGATTGCCGAACTCGTCCGTCCCGACCAGCTGGCCACGCTTGGCGATGGTGAACAGGGTGCCGATGGTGGCGCCGTTCCACCAACCGAAGATCTTGCCTAGCACGTCGGGAAATCCACTCGATTCGGGTCGTCCGGAACCTCCCGGAGACAGCGGCGCGATCATAGAAAGCCGCATGCCGTCCGTCCAGCGCGGCGCGACCGACAAAAGCCTCAACATCTTGGGGGTAACCGACCTTCGGCACGCCAGATTTATTGCGGAGCCCCGGCCCACGCCGTTACCCTGCCGGCGTAGCCGCATCGAGACGCCTGCATGCGCCAGCCTATCCGCCTCGCCGCCCTGCTCCAGGACACGCCGCGCCCGGCGCGCGAGATCGAGCGCGGCACGGCGATGGCGTCGGTACGGGCGCCGACCGACTGGACCGACGCGCAGATCGACGCCTGGCTGGACTGGGCGGCCGACGAGGCTCTGCCGTGCGCCGGCGACGACCCGCTGGCCGAGGCGGCGGCGGCCTGGGTGGCCAGACTGGGGCGGCCTTCCCCCGAGGCGGCCGAGCTGACCGCGGCCCTGCTGCTCGGCGTCGCCAGTCCGGCACGGCCGGCCGCCCTCGCTGCGGAAGACCCGCTCGCCCTGGC
>JAEYTA010000215.1 GCA_023434265.1 Pseudomonadota bacterium | reverse complement strand
CCTGGTGCTCCGACCAGCGCTTGGCGAGCATGAACTCCTCGTCCTTGCTCAGCATCGGAAACTTGCGGATTTCCGTCAGGTATCGCGACAGCCCCTGTTCAGGCGACATCACCGCGAGCGATCTGGTTGCAGCCATGTGGTCCCTCCGACCTCAAGAAACGAGCGGGCCCTGCGGCTACGGCCACCCATGTGCGCCGTCGCCTCACCCCTCAACCGGTGAGATAAGGTCGGGTTTCCGTCTTTGTCAGAGGCGGATTGTCACGCCGAAGCGCGACCGTTGCCCCGGCGCCACTGCACCGTACGAGGGGGTGTATAGCGCATAGTAAGTCCTGAATCAAGACTTACTCTGTCGCGACACTGCCGAGCCGGGCGCGGGCCGCGTTCCAGGCCGAAGCGTCGCCGTCGTGCCGTTCCGGATGCAGCGCCTGCAGTCGGCGGATGAGCGCCGCCGCCTGGTGGGCGCCTATCGGAGCGACGCCCTCGACGGCCATGAAGGCGGCGCGGGCGGCGATGTCCTGCGCGGCCGGGTTCGGCGCCGCCGGCGCATCGGTTCGGCCGCCGGTCCAGCGGATCGCCTCGACGATCTGGCGGCGAAAGCGCGGGTCATTCCAGGTCGCCGGCGTATGGCCGAGGTTGGTGTAGAACAGCCGCCCGCGGCCGAGCTCGCGGACCCAGGTCACCGGAACGGGGTAGGGACGGCGCAGCGGCCCGGCCGACATGTCCAGGGTCTGCAGCACCCGCGCCCGGTCCGGCTCGAAGCCGGCGTACTGGTAGATCTCCTCGGCGTAGTCGGTCCCGTCCGGCCACATCGCCGCCAGTGGATGCGACGGCTCCAGGTTGGCCAGCCGGATCGGGGTGCCCTGGGTCCAAGGGTGGCCGTCGAAACGGCCGTTCAGGAACTCCGTCCAGGCCGTCTCGCCGCCCTCGAACGCCAGCGCCGTGTCGGCCGCGCTGTGCACGCCCACGAAGCCGCCGCGCCCGCTTTCGATCCATGCGACGACGGCCGCCCAGGTCGCCTCGTCGATCGGCAGGGCGCCCGTGGTGCTGAACATCAGCACGTCGATCGTCTCCAGCCGCGCGGGGGTGATGTCGCGCGCGTCCTGGGTCAGCTCGACGGTGAAGACGCCGCTGTCGCGCGCCATCTCCTGCAGCGCCGTCTCCGACGGGGCCAACTCGCCGTGCGCGCGACGCACGGTCTCGTGGACGAAACCGACGGACTGCGACAGGTACAGCACCCGCACGGGCCGTTCGGCGGCGTGCGGCGTCGCGGCGCAGGCGGCGAGGCCGAAGATCATGGCGAGGCTGGCGAGCAGGCGGAGCATCAGGCCGCCGGCAGTCCCAGCGCCGTGCGGTAGGCCGGATGCACCACATCGGCGTGTTCCGGATGCTTCTGCAGGTAGGCCGAGAAGAAGGGGCAGACCGGCAGGATCAGCAGCCCCCGCGCCCTCGCGTCGGCGATCACATGCTTCGCCAGGCGGCTGGCGATGCCCCGCCCCTCCAGCGCCTCGGGCACGAGGGTCTCGGTGATCATCAGGTTCGGCGGCGAAAGGTTGTAGATGACCACCGCCGTCTGGCCTTCCACCGGAAGTTCGTACCGATGGGCTTCGGCGTCGTCGCGAATGTCCGGGTCCATGGTCTTGCTCCGTCAGTGGAAGTCGACGTGGATATGATCGTCATGCCGCGCCGCCTGGCAACCGGCGAAGCGCAGCTTCGGATGACCCCCCAGGCCGAAGCGGCGCTCGAGGTGCGGCTCGATCAGGATGCGGCGCACCCGCGGGTCTGCCGCGAGGATCTGGACGAGGACCTTGGTCCGCGCTTCGTCGAGGCGCCAGGGGCGGTCCGCCGGCGGATCCGGCTTTTCCGCCCGGCCGCTGCGGCCGTTCGGGCAGGCGATTTCCTCGCCCGGCCGAGGTGGCTCGGCCGGCCAGTAGCCGCCGTAGCGGTCGGTGGCGGGGAAGGACTCCAGCGGCCGTCCTTCGACGTCTGTATAGTAGAGGCCGAGGTCGATCTGCCGTCCGTCGCCGTGGCTGAGATGGGGCGGGAACGGCTTGGTCCCCTCTGGCCCCGAGGCGTCCATGAAGCGCACCACCGCCCCGGGATAGCGGTCCCGCATCTCCTTCGCGGCCTCGATGAGGGCGTCGCGCGCCGCGGGCGTCACGAAATGGCGGTCGCGGCGGCAGTAGTAGGGTCGCGTCGGCTCGAGCGGCGTGGAGCCGTCGCACGGCAGGCTGACCAGCCCGGCCGCGTTCGGGGCGGTCGAGCCGGGCTGGCCTCTCCAGGGGGCTCCGGTCTGGCCCACGTCGCCGCACGCGGCGGTCAGGACGGTGACGACCAGGGCGGCGGCCAGCAGCCTCACAGCCTGGACAGTCCGGCTTCCAGCGCCTGCATGTCGGCGGGCGGCGGGGTCTCGAACCGCAGCGGCCGGCCGGTGACGGGGTGGACGAACCCGAGCACGGCGGCGTGCAGGGCCTGGCGGGTCAGGCCGGCCGCGGCGATGGCGGCCCGGACCGGCGCGGCGGGGCTCCCGGAGCCATAGACCGGGTCGCCCAGGATCGGCGCGCCCTTCGAGGCGAGATGCACCCGGATCTGGTGCGTGCGGCCCGTGTGCAGGGTGCAGGCGACCCGCGCCGCCATGGGCGCGGCGCCCGCTTTCGCCGGCGTGCCGAACACGGCCTCCACGACATAGTCGGTGATGGCGTTGCGCCCGCCGGACCGGAGCACGGCCATCTTCTTGCGGTCGGAGGAGGAGCGCCCGATCAGGGTCTCGATCCGGCCCCGTGCGGGCGAGGGCGCGCCGCGGGTCAGTGCGATGTAGGTTCGCTCGATGTCGTGGGTGGCGAACAGGGCCGACAGGCCGGCGTGAGCACGGTCCGACTTGGCGGCGACCATGACGCCGGAGGTGTCCTTGTCCAGCCGGTGCACGATGCCCGGCCGGGCGACGCCGCCGATGCCGGAGAGACTGTCGCCGCAATGGGCGAGCAGGGCGTTGACCAGGGTGCCGCTCTCCGTGCCCGGCGCCGGGTGGGCGGCCATGCCGGCGGGCTTGTCGACCACGATCAGGTCGTCGTCCTCGAACAGCACGGTGAGCGGAATGGCCTCCGGGCGCGGATCGGCGGGAGCCGCCGGGGGCAGGATCACCGCATACAGCCCGGGCGTCGCCTTGGTCGAGCCGCCGGACACCGGCTGGCCGTTGCGCCGGACCGCGCCCACGGCCAGAAGCGCCTGCAACCGGGCCCGAGACAGACCGGGGAAGACTTCCGCCAGCGCCTTGTCCAGCCGCGCGCCGCCTTCCGCGATCCGGGCTTCCAGCACGGTAGGCTCGTCGTCTTCGCTGATCAGGGGGTCGTCGGACACGGCGCGCTCCGCCGCTCCGGCGGCGTTCCGTCTTGCATGATCGCCGCCGCGGCGGTCAACGCAGGGCTTTTCGAACGGCTCCGCTTGAGGCAAAGGTTAACGGTCTTTCTGGGGGGAGGGGCCGATGCGCGCCATCTTGACTGCAGTCGTGTTCGCCGGAGCGGCCGTCGCGCTCGGCAGCTGCGCCACCATGAGCGAGGAACAGTGTATGGCCGGCGACTGGACCGGCCAGGGCTTCAACGACGGCGCCGCCGGCTACGCCATGAGCCGCCTCGGCGAGCACGCCGAGGCCTGCGGCAAGCACGGCGTCGTGCCCGACGACGCGGCCTACCGGACCGGCTGGAACGAGGGCGTGCTGCGCTATTGCACCATCGACAACGGCTTCCGCGTCGGCGCCCAGGGCGGCGGCTACGCGGGTGTCTGCCCGGCCAGCGTCGAGCGGGACTTCATGATCGCCTTCGAGGACGGCCGCGCGGTTCACCAGGCCGAGCAGGCCGTCAGCGAGGCCCGAAGCCGGGTCGACAGCAACGCCTACCGGCTGGAGGAGCTGGACGACAAGATCGACGCCAAGCAGGGCGAACTGCGGGCGGACGGGCTGACGGACGCGGAGCGGGACGCCATCCGCAGCCGCATCCGCGAACTGCGCCGCGAACGCGAGGACACCGAGCGCGAGTGGCGTCGGGCCCAGCGCGAGCTGGACGATGCGGAATCGCGGGCGCGCGACGTCCGCTGGCGCATGGAGTCGCGCTACCGCGCCTGAGGGCCGGCGACCGGGGCCGCCGCCCGACGGCCCCGGCGCGAAGGCGGATCAGGCCGCCTTCTTCTCCAGCTTCTTCTCCCACTGGCCCAGCGAGGCCAGGCCGTTCATACGGGCGCGGTGGTGGAAGGCCGACTGGCAGGCCACGGCGTTCTCGGCCTTGCCGGACCAGGCCCGCTGCGGCGCCGCCTGCAGGGCGCGGCCGTAGGAGAAGGTCATCTTCCACGGGAAGCCGCCGATGCGGTTCATGGCGTCGAGGTGGGCGGTGGCCTGCTCGTCGGTCTGGCCGCCCG
>JAEYTA010000213.1 GCA_023434265.1 Pseudomonadota bacterium | reverse complement strand
GTGCTGGACGAGGTCATCGACCAGAAGCTGCTCGCCGCCGAGGCCGAGCGTCGGGGACTGGACAACTCCGCCCTCGCCCAGCGCCGCCTGGAGGCGACGCGCGAGCGCATCCTCGGCGACATGCTGGTCGAGACGGTGGTCAACAACACCATCTCCGAGCGCAAGGTCGAGGAACTCTACCAGGAGCAGCTGCGGCTGGCGCGCACCTCGGAGGAAATCCGCACCCGCCTGATCCTGTCTCGGACCAAGGCCGAGGCGGACGCTGTGGTGGGCATCCTCGCCCAGGGCGCGGCCTTCGAGGCCGTGGCCATGGAACGGTCGGTGGACGAGGCGACCCGCTTCTCGGGCGGCGATCTGGGCTACTCCACCCTGGACGTGATGCCGCAAGCCTATGCCAACGCCCTGCGCGACAAGCCGGCGGGCTCGACGGTCGGACCGTTCCAGACCGAGAGCGGCTGGGCCGTGCTGCGCGTCGAGGATCGCCGCCAGGAGACTCCGCCGACCCTCGAGCAGGCCCGGCCGCAGATCGTCCGCTACCTGACCTACGAGGGCGTGCGTCAGCTGCTCGAAGAGTTGCGCGGCAAGGCCCAGGTCGATGTGCTTCTGAACGGCGACGCGGCGCGGTCGCAGGAGCCGGCCTCGGCTCCGGCGCCCGTGGCCCCCGCGGCCGCCGCCCCCGTTCCGGCGAAGGCCCGATGAGCCGGCCGCCCGCCTCCGGTCGCGGCTCGACCGGCCAGAAGATCGAACAGGCCATCGAGAAGGCGCTCGACCCGCTGGCCACCGCCCTGAAGCGCGCCGCACCGGCGCGCGCGGCCGCGGCCACGCCGGGCAAGCCGGGCCTGGAGGTCTCGCCGCTGGCGGTGCCCTTCCCCGCCATGCCGCCGATCCCCGGAGTCGAGATCGCCACCGCCCGGGCCGGCTTCTACAAGCACGAGCGCGACGACCTGGTCGTGTTTCGTTTCGCGCCCGGGACCACCTGCGCCGGCGTGTTCACACGCCACAAGGTCGGCTCGGCTCCGGTCGACTGGTGCAAGCGCCATCTCGGCGCCGAGGGCGGCGGATCGGAAGTTCGGGCCTTGGTGGTCAACGCCGGCTGCGCCAACGCCTTCACCGGAAAGGCGGGGGCGGACGCCGCCCGCCGCACCGCCTCCGAGGTCGCCAAGCGCTTCGGCTGCCGGCAGCGCGACGTCATGCTGGCGTCCACCGGCGTGATCGGGGTGGTGCTGGACGACCGCAAGATCGCCGCGCGCCTGCCCGAGGTCGAAACCGGCCTGTCCGCAGACAACTGGGCCGCCGCGGCCCGGGGGATCATGACCACCGACACCTTCCCCAAGGGCTCGTACGCCGAGTGCGAGATCGAGGGCGTCAAGGTGCGCGTCGCCGGCATCGCCAAGGGCTCGGGCATGATCGCGCCGGACATGGCCACCATGCTGGCCTTCATCGTCACCGACGCCGACATCCACCCGAACGTGCTGCGCGCCCTGCTGGGCCTGCACGTGCGCACCACCTTCAACAGCGTCACCGTCGATGGCGACACCTCGACCAACGACACCTGTCTGTTGTTCGCCACCGGGGCGTCGGGCGCGCCGCGCATCGGCCGCGTCGGCGACCGGCGGCTGAAGGATTTCAGCCGGGCGCTGGATCAGGTGATGCTCGACCTCGCCCACCAGCTGGTCCGCGACGGCGAGGGGGCGACCAAGTTCGTCAAGGTCACGGTCGACGGCGCCGCTAGCCCCGCCTCCGCGCGCAAGCTGGCCAAGTCGATCGCCGACAGCCCGCTGGTCAAGACGGCGCTGGCCGGCGAGGACGCCAACTGGGGCCGCGTGGTGATGGCCGTCGGCAAGACCGAGGAGCCTGTCGACCGCGACCATCTGATGATCTGTTTCGGTCCGCACGTCGCGGCCGTAGACGGCGCGCCGTCGCCGACCTACGACGAGGCGACGATGAGCGCCTACATGAAGCGCCCGGAGATCGACATCACCGTCGATGTCGGATCAGGCAGGGCCTCGGCCACGGTGTGGACCTGCGACCTGACAAAACGCTACGTCGAGATCAACGGCGACTACCGCAGCTGATGGCCATCCCGCTCGAGTCCTTCGAGAACGACGCCGACCTGTATCGTCTCGTGCTCCAGCCGGAGGGGGAAGGCGTCTACGTCTTCGTGTTCGAGACGGAGGAGTCGGCCTTCCCCGAGCGCGACCATCTGGTCGACACCCTCCAGGACGCCGTCGTCTTCTGCGCCGAGCAATACGGGGCGCCGGAGATCGCCTGGCGCGCCGTCGGAGAAAGCCTGTGAGCGAGCCGCTGAAAACCGTCCTCGTCGTCGCGGTCGCCCTGGTCGATCCGGACGCCCGCGTGCTGATCGCCCAACGGCCCGAGGGCAAGCAGCTTGCCGGGCTGTGGGAATTCCCGGGCGGCAAGGTCGAGCCCGGCGAGCGGCCGGAGGCGGCGCTGATCCGCGAGCTGAAGGAGGAGTTGGGCATCGACGTCAACGAGGCCTGCCTGGCCCCGTTCGTCTTCACCAGCCATGCTTACGATTCGTTTCACCTGTTGATGCCACTCTACCTGTGCCGACGGTGGTCCGGGACGGTGCAGGCGCGGGAGCATTCAGCCCTCAAATGGGTCAGGCCGAACCGCCTCTCCGACTTTCCCATGCCGCCGGCGGACGAACCGCTGGTCGCCTGGTTGCGCGACCTGCTCTAGCCGCCGGAAGGAGGCGCCGATGAGACGTTTCCTGACCCGCTTCCGCCAGGACGAGAGCGGCGCGACCGCCATCGAATACGGCCTGATCCTGGCCCTGATGTTCCTCGTCATCCTCGGCGCCCTCAACGCCTTCGGCGCCACCGGCAGCGGCATATTCAACGGCGCGATGAACGCGCTGCGCGCGGCCATGGGCGGCTGACCGAACTCAGAGGTCCTCGCCCGTGTGCTCGCGGACCCCGAGCGCGTCCGCCAGCCGCATCTTCGCCGAGCCGCGCGGCAGGGGCTTCTGCTGGCTTTCGTGCGGGGCCCAGCCGGCGAGGTGGACGATCTCGAAGGTGGCGGGGATGCGGCCGCCGGCCTCCCCGAACCGGTCGGCGTAGAGCGCCGCCGCCCGTGTGACGATGCCGCGCGTCAGCGGTCGTCCCCGGCCCGCCAGCACATTGGTCTCGCCCATGGCCCGCAGGTCGCGCACCAGGGCGAACAGGTCCGGGTAGCGCACCGTCAGCCGGTCGACGTCCGCCACCGGCAAGGCGAAGCCGGCGCGCTGCAGCAAGGCGGCGCCGTCGAAGCCGTCCGCGAAGGGCGAGACCCGGGCCTGGGCCCCGCCGCGGGCCTCCAGTTCCGCCTCGGTGAGAACGGCGCGCAGCTCTTTCAGTGTGCCGGCGCCGAGCAGGGTCCCGATGAACAGGCCATCCGGTTTCAGAGCGCGCCGGATCTGCGCCAGCGCGCCGGGCAGGTCGTTGGCCCAGTGCAGGCTCATCAGCGAGACGACCAGATCCTGCGATTGATCCGGCAAATCCAGAGGGGCCTCGCCGGGGCCCGCGCGCCGGGCGTGATCCGCGACCACCTTCACCGCTCCGACCCGGGACGCGGCCGGGCTTCCGGCGAGAAGGCGCGCGAACGGGCCGGTATGGGCCGAGAGGTCCGTGACCTCGGGCCACTCGCGCATCAGGGCCTCGAGGCTGTGCACGGCGTTCTCGGCAGCACGCACATGCAGGAAATCGGCGCCGGCGAAACGCGATTCACTGCGCCGAAGCCTTGCCGTACGGCGTCGACTGTCGAAGATGACGGGGGGAGCGGAGGACGAACTCATGCGGCCTCAGGATGGGGTCTGGCGCGCGCGTTGGGAAGCCGCGGCGGGGGCGGGGCGGACGTTCGGCCGCGGCCTCGCCGATCTGCTGCTGCCGCCGCTCGCCCACGACAGCCCCGAGGCGACGGCCGGGGCGGGCCTGACCCCCGGCGCCTGGGGTCGGATCAGCTTCCTCGAGGACCCTGTCTGCGACGGCTGTGGGGCGCTGTTCGAAATGGACGGCGGGGCGTTCGCCGCCGAGCGCTGCGCCGCCTGTCTGGCGCAGCCCTACGCCTTTGCGCGAGCCCGGGCGGCCTGCGTCTACGACGAGGCCTCCCGCAGCCTGATCCTGCGCTTCAAGCATGGCGACCACCAGCCGTACGCCCCGCTGTTCGCGCGCTGGATCCATCGCGCCGCCGCCCCACTGCTGGCCGAGGCCGACGCCGTCGCGCCTGTGCCGCTGCATCCCCTCCGGCTGCTGTCGCGTCGCTTCAACCAGTCGGCGGAGATCGCCCGGCCGCTGGCGCGCCTTGCCGGCCGGGACTACCTGCCCGACGCCCTTGTCCGACACAGCCACACCGCCAGCCAGGGCGGCAAGTCGGCGCGCGGCCGCCGCCTGAACGTGAGGAAGGCGTTCGCGGTGACCGAGGCCGGCGCGCGGCGGGTGCGCGGCCGCCGCATCCTTCTGATCGACGACGTGTTGACCACGGGCGCCACCGCCGAGGCCTGCGCCCGCGCGCTGCTCGAGGCCGGCGCCCGCACTGTCGACCTGGCCGTCATCGCCCGGGTGCGGCGGGCGCGGGAACTGCCTACATAGCGGATACAGTTCTTATGGAGACCCTCTTGGCCGACATCGTCATCTACACCAAGCCCGGCTGCCCCTACTGCGTCATGGCCAAGGCCCTGCTCGAGCGTAAGGGGGCCGAGTTCACCGAGATCGTCGCCTCCAACGACCCGGCGAAGAAGCAGGAGATGATCCAGCGCTCCAACGGGCGCATGACCTTCCCGCAGATATTCATCGACGGAAAGCACATCGGCGGCTCCGACGACCTACACGCCCTCGACCGGCAGGGCGGGCTCGACCCGCTGCTCGCCGCGTGATGACGACGCTTCCGGTCGCTCTGGTCCAGACCCGCACCCCGGCTTCCCCGGCGGCGGCCTTCGCCCATGTCGAACCGCTGATCCGCGAGGCGGCGGCCGGGGGCGCGAAGCTGGTCCTGACGCCGGAGGCGACCAATTTCGTCGTCAGGGACAGGGCGCGGCGGGACGCGGTGCTGACCAGTGTCGAGCGGGACGAGACGGTCGGGAGCCTGCGGGCGCTGGCGGCCGAACTGGGCGTCTGGCTGCTGATCGGTTCGGCCATCGTCCGCTCCGGGGTGGAGGGCGACGACCGGGCGGCCAACCGCTCGCTGTTGGTCGATGACCACGGCCTCATCGTCGCGACCTACGACAAGCTGCACGTCTACGACGTCGACCTGCCGACCGGCGAGAGCTGGCGCGAGAGCGCCTCGATCCGGCCCGGAGAGGCCGCCGTGGTCGCCGATACGCCGTGGGGCCGGCTCGGCCTGACCGTCTGCTACGACCTGCGATTTCCGCAGCTGTTCCGGGCGCTGGCCAAGGCGGACGCCGCCATGATCGCCGTGCCCTCCGCCTTCACCGTGCCGACCGGCGAGGCGCACTGGGAGACCCTGCTGCGCGCCCGCGCCATCGAGACCGGCTGCTGGATTCTCGCGCCGGCCCAGGGCGGGGCGCATGAGGACGGCCGCCGGACATGGGGGCGTTCGACCGTGGTCGCGCCATGGGGCGAGATCGCCGCGAAGCTTGACCACGACGAGCCCGGCGTGCTGTTCGCCACGCTCGACCTCGACGCCGTGGCCCGCGCCCGCCGGGCCGTGCCGCAGCTGACCCACGACCGCGATTTCGCCCCGCCCGCATGATCCGCTACGCCCTCCACTGCGATCTGTCCCACACCTTCGAAGCCTGGTTCGGCTCGTCGTCCGACTATGACGACCAGGCGGGACGCGGCCTCGTCGAATGCCCCGTTTGCGGCTCCACCTCGGTGAGCAAGCAGATCATGGCCCCGGCCGTCGCCGGAACGAAGAAGTCGCCCCCGCCGGAGCTGGCGGCCAGGATGCAGACCATGATGATGCGGGCGGCGCGTGAAGTGCGCTCGCACGTCGAGCAGAACTTCGACTATGTCGGCGACGCCTTCGCCCGCGAGGCCCGCGACATTCACGAGGGGCGTTCGGAGAAGCGGGAGATCTATGGCGAGGCGACCCCCGCCGAGGTGAAGAAGCTGCGCGACGACGGCGTGCCCTGCGCGCCCCTGCCTCCGGCCCTGCCGGACCCAGACAAGCTGAACTGACCCGTGGGCGAGGGGGATCGCTACGAGGAGCACGAGCCCCCGCCGAGCCTGCGCCCGTTCGTTCGCACCATCTGGACCTACGCCGCCCCGGCCGCGGCGCCGACGGTGCAGCGGATCGCCCCCGACGGCTGCCCCGAACTGGTCGTCGACATCGGCGCGCCCTACGAGGAGCAGGGGGAAGACGGCCGTTTCCGCCTGCAGCCACGCGCCCTGTTCGCCGGCCAGATGACGCGGCCGCTGGCGCTGCGCCCCACCGGCCCGGTAGAGCTGGTCGCCGTCCGCTTCGAACCCGACGGCGCGCGCAGCTGGCTGGGCCGGCCGCTGGTGGAGGCCACCGACCGCCGGCTCGACATGATGAATCGGATGGCCGACCTCGCCCTGCCGGCCGGCGATCCCGCGGCCCAGGTCGACATCATCGCCCGCCGGCTGGAGCGCGAGCGTTCCGCCTCGGGCTGGACGCTGGATCCGGACGTGCGGGCCGAGATCGAGGCCACGGGACGGGACGAGCCGTCGCCGGCGCGGACGCCCCGCGAACACCGGGCCCTGCAGCGTCGTTTCCGCGACCGCGTCGGCGTGCCGCCGCGCATCCTGCGCTCGGTGCTGCGTTTCCGCCGGGTTTTCGACCACGCCGCCGGACCTGACGCGGTCGGCTGGCTCGAGGCCGGGCTGGAGGCGGGCTATTTCGACCAGCCCCAGCTGGCGCGCGACTTCCGCCGCTTCCTCGGCTGCACCGCCACGGAGTGGGCCCGCGAGCAGGTCGGGCTGGCGCGGCGGATCGCGTCGCAATCCTACAAGACCGGGCCGCTGTCGCCGCACTAGGGTCCCTCCGTTCATCAGAGGGGGAACCCGCCATGTCCGTCGTCGCCATACTCGCCGCCGCCCTGCTTCAGACGGCGCCGCCGGCCCCCGACCTGTCGTGGATGGCCGGCTACTGGCTGGACTGCTCCGGTGGCCGCGAGGCCTCGGAGACGTGGAGCGATCCGCGCGCCGGCCTCAGCGTCGGCCACGCCGTGACCCTGTCGGCGGGGGGGACCTGGTTCGAAGTCTCCCACATCGGCCCGACGCCGGAGGGCTTCGCCTATGTGGCACAGCCCGGCGGCGCGCCGCCGACGGCCTTCCTGCTCGTCGAGAGCGGGCCGACGCGGGCGGTGTTCGCCAATCCGGAGAACGACTTCCCGACCCGGGTGATCTATGAACGCGAGGGCGACGTCCTCTCGGCCCGCATCGAGGGCGAGGTCGAGGGGCAGCCGCGGAGCATGACGTGGACCTTCCGGGCGCAGCCGCTGAACACCCGCTGCCCCGCCTGAACTGGCGGCCGATGACGGCCGCCGACCTCGACGCCGTCGCCGCCCTGGCTCTCGTCGCCTTCCCGGACCACTACGAAGGCCGCGCCTGCTTCGCCAACCGTCTGGCGCTGTATCAGTCGGGCTGCTTGGTGCTCGCGGACGGGGCCGGCCCGGTGCGCGGCTATCTGGTCGCCTATCCATGGCGCGCCGGGGAGGCGCCGACGCTGAACACCCTGGTCGACGCCCTGCCGGGCGACGCGGACCTCGTCTACCTGCACGACCTCGCCCTGCACCCGGAGGTGCGCGGGCAGGGCTGGTCGCATCCGGCCGTAGAGCGACTGGCGGATGACGCCCGCGCGGCCGGCTGGCCGGCGCTGGCGCTGGTGGCGGTCAACGACGCCGGGCCCTTCTGGGCCCGGCACGGCTTCGCCGTCGAGGACTCCCCGGCCATGGCCCGCAAACTGGCGAGCTACGGGCCGGGGGCGCGATACATGCTGCGGCCGCTCTAGTCGCGGGTGCGGGTCCAGCCCTTTTCAGCCATGCAGGTGACGAAGGCGGTGGTGCCCTCGTCGTGACCGGCGCGGGCGCGGCAGTCGGCGCGGGCCGAGTCGAAGGATTGCGAGCCGCCGCCCGACCAGCCGTAGTCGCTGTCGGCGTCGATGACGGTGACGCAGGCGGCCGAGGTCAGGGCGGCGGCCGAGACGGCCGCGAGGATCATGAGGCGCTTCATGCGGAGATCTCCGTGAATGGTGGAGCTTCCCGTTTGCACAGGGCCGCCCGCGGGGTCCCGTTAAAAGCCCGCAAGGTCCGTGAATTCGGCGTAAGGACGGTCAGTCCCGGAGGCCGATCATCATGTAATTGATGCCGGCGTCGGCGCTCTCGCTCCAGCGGTCGGAGAGCGGATCGTAGGCGAGGCCGTAGGGTCCCATCACCGTCAGCGGCTCGGCCGCCAGCATGGCGCGGACCTCGTCCGGCTTGAGGAATTGGCGCCAGTCGTGGGTGCGGGCGGGGACCCAGCGCAGCACGTACTCGGCCGCGAACTTGCCGAGCGCCAGCGCCTTCAGGGTGCGGTTTAGGGTGGCCACGACCAGCATGCCGCCCGGCTTCACCAGCCGGGCGCAGGTGCGCACGAAGGCTTCCGGGTCGGCGACATGCTCGATCACCTCCAGGGTCAGCACCACGTCGAAGGGACCGGCCCCCTCGGCCTCCATCTGCTCGACGGTGGCGGCGCGGTAGGCGATGTTCAGCCCCATCTGGTCGGCGTGGGCGCGGGCGGTTCCGATGTTTTCGCCGGAGGCGTCGATGGCGGTGACCTCAAAGCCCAGGCGCCGCATCGGCTCGGCCAGCAGCCCGCCGCCGCAGCCGACATCGAGCAGGGTCAGGCCGGCGAACGGCGCGCGCGCCCGCGGGTCGCGCCCGAACCGCTCGGCGGCGCGGTCGCGCACGAAGGTCAGCCGGGCCGGATTGAACCGGTGCAGCGGGGCGAACGGGCCCTTCGCGTCCCACCACTCCGCCGCCTGGGCCGAGAAGCGGGCGACATCGGCCGGATCGATCGACGGGCCCGCCGCCTGATCGTTGAATTCGCCCGCGCTTTGGGGTTCCCGGCTGTCCGCCGTGTCGGTAGAAGCGACCATGGGCCGAGGGATGGACTTCCGCGGCCCTCCACGCAAGACGGAGCGGTTCGCCACGATGACGCGGCCAGACACCACGCGGCTGGTGATGAAGTTCGGCGGCACCTCGATGGGGGACCTCGAACGCATCCGCCGCGCCGCGCGCATCGTCGCGGCCGAGGTGCAGGCGGGCAAGAAGGTCGCGGTGGTGGTCTCGGCCATGGCCGGCAAGACCAATGAGCTGGTGGCCTGGACCGACGGGGCGGGCCGGCCGGGGCAGGGCGTCGAGCTGTCCGACGACGAATACGACGTGGTCGTCGCCTCGGGCGAACAGGTCACCTCCGGACTGCTGGCGCTCACCCTGCGCAATCTCGGCCTCAACGCGCGCAGCTGGATGGGCTGGCAGATTCCGATCCTGACCGACGCCGCCCACGGACGGGCCCGCATCGAGGATGTGCCGGGCGAGGTCATCGGCGCGGCCATCGACGGCGGCGAGGTGGCGGTGGTGCCGGGTTTCCAGGGCGTGACCCGCGACGGGCGCATCACCACCCTTGGCCGCGGCGGCTCGGACACCTCGGCCGTGGCGGTGGCGGCGGCGCTGGGCTGCGCCTGCGACATCTACACCGACGTCGACGGCGTCTACACCACCGATCCGCGCATCGAGCAGAAGGCCCGCCGCCTCGAAAAGGTCTCCTACGAGGAGATGCTGGAGATGGCCTCGCTGGGGGCCAAGGTGCTGCAGACCCGCTCGGTCGAGCTGGCCATGGCGAAACAGGTCCCGGTGCGGGTCCTGTCCAGCTTCATCGAACCGGACGCCGACGGCGTCCTGCCCGACAAGGGTGGAACCCTGATCTGCGACGAGGAGGAGATCGTGGAAAAGCGCATCGTGTCCGGCGTGACCATGAGCCGCGACGAGGCCCGCATCACCCTGCTCGGCCTGGCGGACCGCACCGACGCCCCCGCCGACGTCTTCACCCGCCTGGCCGAGGCCAACGTCAACGTCGACATGATCGTGCAGAGCCAGGCGCGCACCGAGGGGGCGGTCAACCTGACCTTCACCACCGGCCGCCGCGACGCCGCCCGCGCGGCCGAGCTGATGCGGGCCGCCCAGGCGCAGATCGGCTTCGACGAAATCCGCGTCGACGAGGACGTCGCCAAGGTGTCGGTCATCGGCGTCGGCATGCGCAGCCATGCGGGCGTGGCCCAGACCATGTTCAAGGCGCTGGCCGACAAGGGGATCAAGTTCCAGGCCATCTCGACGTCGGAGATCAAGATCAGCGTGCTGATCGACGCCGCCTACGCCGAATTGGCCGTTCGGGCCCTTCATGCGGCCTACGGACTGGAAGCGGTCTAGGAAAGAAGCTTTGCTGCGCCCATGTGGGGGCGCGGAGTCGAGGAGAGCCCATGCCGGTTGGCGGATTGACGACGAGGGGGCCCCGGAACCTCCTTCGCCAGATCCGCGAGGCTATGGCGGGGGCGGCGCCGGCGCAGGATCGTCTCGACACGGTCGTGCGGATCATCGCCCAGTCGATGGTCGCCGAAGTCTGCTCGATCTACCTGCGCCGCGCCTCGGGCGAGCTGGAGCTGTTCGCGACCCAAGGCCTGAAGCCGGAGGCGGTGCACAAGACCCGGCTGCGGCCCGGCGAGGGCCTGGTCGGCGAGGTGGCGCGCTCGGCCCAGCCGATCAGCCTGTCCGACGCTCCGTCGCACCCCAGCTTCGCCTACCGGCCGGAGACGGGCGAGGATCCCTACCACGCCTTCCTCGGGGCTCCGCTGCTGCGCGGCGGCCGGGCCATCGGGGTGCTGGTCGTCCAGAACCGCTCCGAGCGCCGCTACGACGAGGACGAGGTCGAGGACATCCAGACCATCGCCATGGTGCTGGCCGAGACCGTGGCCTCGGGCGAACTGCTCGGCCAGGCGGAGTTGCGCGACATCGAGGTCGCCCCGCACAGGCCGGAGCGGCTGAAGGGGCAGCGCTTCGCCGAGGGACTGGCCTACGGCCGGGTCGTCCTGCACGAGGCTCCGGTGCCGCCGGAGAACCTGCTGGCCGAGGACCCGCAGGCCGAGGAGGCGCGCCTGCACGAAGCGCTGGAGGGGCTGAAGGCCAACATCGACAAGATGCTCGAGGGCGGGCAGGGCAGCCTGGCCGGCCCATCCTTCGAGGTGCTCGAAACCTACCGCATGTTCGCCGACGACCGCGGCTGGAACCGGTCGTTGCTCGAGGCGGTGCGCACCGGCCTGACCGCCGAGGCCGCCGTCGACCGGGTGCGCAACGAGCACCGCGCCCGCTTCGCCAAGGCCCGCGACCCCTACATCAAGGAGCGGCTGCACGACTTCGAGGATCTGGCCAACAGGCTGCTGCGGGTGCTGGCGGGCGACCGGCCCGGCGAGCGCGAGCTGCCGGACGACGCCATCCTTGTGGCCCGCAACCTCGGCCCGGCCGACCTGCTCGAATATCCCCGCCACAAGCTGAGGGGCCTGCTGCTGGAGGAGGGCTCGGCCGCCAGCCACGCGGCCATCGTCGCGCGGGCGCTTCAGATCCCCTGCGTCGGCCGTCTCATGGGCCTCCGCGACCGCCTGTCGGAAGGCGACATGGTCATCGCCGACGGCGAGACGGGCGAAGCCTACCTCCGCCCGCGACCGGACATGCTGGCGGCGGCCCGGTCGCGCATGCAGGTGCGCAGCCAGCGCGAGGCCGAGTTCGCCGCCCTGCGCGACACGCCCGCCGTCACCCTCGACGGCCAGCGCATCACCGTGCTGACCAACGCCGGCCTCGCCGTGGACCTCGAGAACCTCGACGCGACGGGCGCCGAGGGCATCGGCCTGTTCCGCACCGAGTTCCAGTTCATGGTTTCGGAGGAGCTTCCGAGGCTGGACAGCCAGACCGCCCTCTACCGCCGGGTGCTCGACGTGGCCGGCAGTCGCCCGGTCACCTTCCGCACCCTCGACATCGGCGGCGACAAGGTCCTGCCCTATCTGGAGACCGAGCGCGAAGAGAACCCGGCCCTGGGTCGCCGGGCGGTGCGCCTCGGCCTCGACCGGCCCGGCCTGCTGCGCCTGCAGTTGCGCGCGCTGCTGACCGCCGCCGCCGGGCGCGAACTGCGCGTCATGTTCCCGATGATCGCCACGGTCGACGAGTTCCGCCACGCTCGCGAACTGGTCGATGTCGAATGCGCCTGGGCGAGGCGGCGCGGCCGCGCCCTGCCGGACCTGTTGCGCGTCGGGGCGATGATCGAGTGCCCGTCGCTGCTGTGGCACCTCGACGCCCTGTTGCCGCTGACGGACTTCGTCTCGATCGGCACCAACGACCTGTTCCAGTACATGTTCGCCGCCGACCGCACGAACCCGCTGGTCGCCGACCGCTACGACCCGCTGTCGCCGCCCGCGCTGCGGGCGCTGGCCGAAATCCAGCGTCGATGCGCGGACACCGGCACGCCGGTTTCGGTGTGCGGCGAGCTGGCCGGCCGGCCGCTGGAGGCCTTCGCCCTGCTGACCTTGGGCTTCACCCGGCTGTCGGCGCCGGCGGGCGGGGTCGGGTCGGTCAAGCGGATGATCCTCTCGGCCGACCTGGGCGCCGCCCGGCGGGGCATGACGGCCCTGCTCGGCTCCTCGTCCGCCTCGGTCCGCGGCGAACTGGAGAGTCTGGCCCGGAAGTTGAACGTCGCGATCTGAACGTGCCGGGCCGGAACGGCCAAGGTGCTTAACAAATCGTTGATCGGTCGACGCTAATGAGTTATCCACAAGGCGAACTCGAAGGGTCCGCGGGGGCAGGCCCGGAGGCTCATCCCGATGTGATACAGGGCCCGGGTTCGAGTACGGCGGGCGGCGTTTCCGCGCCGCCGAGCGTTGGGTGGGGCGTCATGGCGCTGGATGCGGGCAAGGGCCCGGAAGAGTATGGAGCGCAGGCGGACTGGAGGGACGTCATTCCCCCCATCACCGACGCCCCGACTCTGGGCGACGGCCTGCGGGACGCGCGCGAACGGTCCGGCCGCTCCCTCGCCGAATTGTCCAGCGTCACCCGCGTGCCGGCCCGCTATCTGACCGCGCTCGAACAGAACGACTTCTCCGTCCTTCCCAACCGGGTGTTCTCGATCGGCTACGTCCGGGCCTACGCCGGCGCGCTTGGCCTCGACGAACAGCTGGCCGTCGAGCGCTTCAAGCACGAGACCCCCGACCCGTCGGTGCCGTTGCAGCCGCCGGTCGGCGTGGCCTTCGAGGAAGTGCGCCGCTATTCGCCCCGCCTGATCGCTGCGGCTCTGGCCCTCGTGATCGCCGTGGTCGGCTGGAACGTGTTCCAGCGCGTCAGCCTGATGCGCGCCCCGCAGCCCTCGGACATCGCGGAGATTCCGGAAAGCTGGCGGCTGGGCGAGGTGCCGGGACAGGGGCAACTGATGCGCCTCACCGCGCCCCGCCCCGCCCCGCCGGACCAGACCGTGCCTGCGCTCTACGTTACGCCGGGTCTCGAGGCCGAGCTGACCGGGGTCGATCCGGCCTCGCCCGAAGCCATCGCCGCCGCCGCGGCCGCGGCTCCGCCGGTGCAGAAGGCCTTCAATCCGCGCGGCGCCATCTACGGCGCCTCGGCCAACGCCTCCCAGGTGGTGATCCAGGCCCGCAAGGCCGCGGGCCTGGTCGTCCGCATGGCCGACGGCCGGGTGCTGTTCGCTCGCCAACTGGCCGCCGGCGACGCCTGGCGCGCCCCGCTCGGAGTCTCGGCGACGGTCGACGTGTCCGATCCCACCGCCTTCGATGTCTATCTGAACGGCGAGCACGGCGGCGCGCTGGAGGCCTCCCTGACCCCGCTGGCCCAGCTGAACGCCCGCGCCCAGTCCCTCGCCCGTCAGGCCGCCGCGGAGGTCGCCGCCCGCGCCGAGGCCGCCCGCGCGGCCGCCGTACGGGCCCAGGTCCAGGTGCAGGACCAGGCCGAGTTGCAGGCCGCCTCCGTCCAGGCCGTCGTCGCCTCCGCCGCAGGCGGCTGATCTGCGACCCTCCGCGTCGTGGCCATGCCGCAATCGGATGGCTATGTTCGCCCTCGCATGAGCCTGGATCACACCCACGTCCGTCCGTGGCGCCACATCGAGCGCCGCAAGAGCCGCCAGATCATGGTCGGCGACGTTCCCGTGGGCGGCGACGCGCCGATCACGGTGCAGTCGATGACCAACACGCCGACGGCCGACGCCGCCGCGACGCTGGACCAGATCCGCCGCCTGGAGGAGGCCGGGGCCGACATCGTCCGCGTGTCCTGCCCGGACGTGGAGTCCACGGCCGCTTTCCGGACCATCGCCCGCGAGGCCCGGGTCCCGCTGGTCGCCGACATCCACTTCCACTACCGCCGCGGCATCGAGGCGGCCGAGGCGGGGGCCGCCTGCCTGCGCATCAATCCGGGCAACATCGGCAGCCCCGACCGGGTGCGCGAGGTGATCCAGGCGGCCAAGGACCACGGCTGCTCGATGCGCATCGGGGTCAACGCCGGCAGCCTCGAGCGCGACCTGCTGGAAAAATACGGGGAGCCCTGCCCCGACGCCATGGTCGAGAGCGCGCTGAACCACGCCCGCATCCTGCAGGACCACGACTTCCACGAGTTCAAGATCTCGGTGAAGGCGTCCGACCCCTTCCTCACCGTCGCCGCCTACCACCAGCTGGCCGAGGCCATCGACTGCCCGCTCCACGTCGGTGTCACCGAGGCGGGGCCGCTGCGCACCGGCACGATCAAGTCGTCGATCGCCATGGGCAACCTGCTGTGGGCCGGCGTCGGCGACACCATCCGCGTCAGCCTCGCCGCCGATCCGGTCGAGGAGATCAAGGTCGGCTTCGACATCCTCAAGTCGCTCGGCCTGCGCCATCGCGGCGTCAACATCATCGCCTGTCCGTCGTGCGCGCGGCAGGGTTTCGACGTCATCCAGACCGTCGGCATCCTCGAGGAGAAGCTGGCCCACGTGACCACGCCGATGTCGCTGTCGATCATCGGCTGCGTCGTCAACGGCCCCGGCGAGGCGCTCTACACCGATGTCGGCTTCACCGGGGGCGGCAAGGGCGCCGGAATGGTCTATCTGAACGGCAGGATCGCCCACAAACAGGCGAACGAGGGGATGATTGACGAGATCGTGGCCCGGGTGGAAGCGAAGGCCGCCGAGCTCGAGGCGGCCCGGACGGCGCAAAAGGCCGCCGCCGTCGCGGCCGAATAGGACAACGATGAAGCTCTACATCTCGACCGCCTCGCCCTACGCCCGCAAATGCCGGATCGTCGCACGCGAGAAGGGCTTGGCGGATCGGATCGAGGAGATCGTCGCCGACCCCTACGCTAACGATCCGGCGCTGCTGGCGGCCAATCCGGTGGTGCAGGTGCCGACCCTGATCGCCGAGGACGGCCTGCCGCTGACCGACAGCCCGGTGATCTGCGAATACCTCGACGCGATCGGCTCGGGTCCTTCCCTGCTGCCGGCGGACGGGCCGGAGCGGCTGCGGGTCCGCCGGCTGGAGACCCTGGCCAACGGCGCGCTGGAGATGGGCGTCAAGCTGGTGCTGGAGAAGCGCCGCCCCGAGGATGAACGGTCGCCGTCGTGGATCGCCCGCTGGACGGACAACATGGGGCGGGCGCTGGACGCCCTCGAAGCCGCCGATCCGCGCGCCGATGATTTGCACATGGGGACCGTCACGGCGGCGCTGGCGGCGACCTGGATCGGCTTCCGTCACCCGGATTTCGGCTGGGCCTCCGGTCGCCCCCGGCTTGCCGCCTTCACCGCGGCCATGGAAGCCCGGCCGAGCTTCCTCGACACCGCGCCCCGCTAGAGCCAGCCGAACAGGCGGGCTGTCTGGTAGCCGGCGACCAGCAGCACCAGCCCGCCGACGGCGAAGGTCAACGGCCGCATCGGCACGATCCGAACCACGTAGCCGGCCAGCGGCGCCGCCGCGAGGCCGCCCAGGATCAGCCCGCCAACCGCCCAGGCGTGTTCGACCAGGCCGTCCGCGTTCTCCCAGTGGCCGCTCAGCAGGGCCGCGAGAAACGCGGCCGAGATGGCCGAGGTCACGAAGAACTCCGCGACGTTGGCGGTGCCGATCGAGGTGCGCGGATCGTCGCCCGCGCCGACGAGGGTGGTGGTCACCGTCGGCCCCCAGCCGCCGCCGCCGACCGCGTCCAGGAACCCGCCGAGAAGCCCCAGCGGCGGCGAAAGCTTGACGGGGAAGGACCTGGCCCGGCCGCCGCGCCACGCCCGCCAGATGATCACCAGGCCCATGAAGGCCAGGTAGGCGGTGATGAACGGCTTCACCGCGTCGCCCGGAATCGAGGTCAGCAGAAAGGCCCCGATCACGCCGCCCAGCACACCGCCGGCGGCCAGCGGCGCGAACAGCTTCCAGTTGACGTTGCGATTGACCGCATGGGAACCGGCCGAGGCGGCCGTGGTGAAGACTTCGGCCGCGTGGACGCTGGCCGACGCGGTCGCTGGCGGCACTCCGAAGGAGAGCAGGACGGTCGAGGATATGACGCCGTAGGCCATCCCCAGGGACCCGTCGACGATCTGGGCCAGGAAGCCGACTAGGGCGAACAGCAGCAGGTCTTCCATGGCGTCCTCCTCCGAAGACGCGACGGGACCGCACAATCTCTACCTAGTCAATAGGAATTACGCGATCAGCCAGGGTCCAGCCCTCAAGCACCGCGGCGACGGCGTTGCGACTGGCCACCAGGGCCGGTCGCAGCGGGCAGGTCTCGAGATCCGGACAGGTCGGGCAGCGCCCGGGTGCGGTGACCGAGGCGCAGGGCGCCAGCGCCAGCGGTCCGTCGACGATGCGGATGACGTCGGCGACGCTGATCTCCTCCGGCGGACGGGCGAGGGCGTAACCGCCGAAACGGCCTCGCCGGCTGGTGACGACGCCGGCGCGGTTCAGTTCGAGCAGGATGGCCTCGAGGAATTTCCGCGGCGCCGCCAGCTGTTCCGCCAGCATCCCGATGGTCGCCGGAGCGGACCCGGCGTCGGCTAGGAGGAACAGCGCCCGCAGCGCGTATCGGGCCTTGTTGGAGAGCATGGGCGTTGATGGCCCGCGTGATGTCAGCCTGCAAGGGCACTGCGCAATTCAACAACGGGCCGTGGTCAGCTGTCAGTGCCGGGACCTCAAGGGCTTCCCGCCGACAGTTCCAGCCCGATGAGGTCCGGCCATGCGGCAGCATGCTGCACGGCCGGTGGCCTCAAGGCGAAATCGCTTAATGCATCCCGTGCGCAATGGGCGTCAGAAGGAACGCGGGCACCTGCACTTGCAGGTTCGCGTTTGCGGGGTTGTCGCAGTCCTTCCCGTTATAGATCGTCATCAGATGTTCGCGGCGGCGCTCCGCAATTTCGATGGCGTCCCGCGCCGTGAAGTAGTTGCCAACCGCGGCCGGCCAGAAGAACAGGACCGCGCCCACGTTGGCAGCATTGATCCCTTGGTCGCTCTGCCCGTCGCGCCGAATCTCATCCAGTTTCGAGAACTCGTCACGGAGCGCGCTGCAAGTCATCGCCCGGTCTCCGGGCTGTTGGACGCTTACCCGCTCGGTGTGGGTGCACGCGCCAACCATCGTCACGGCGGCAAGCGCCAGTGCCAGCTTCTTCATAAGGATTCCCCCCCTCGCACCTGCAACGCGCAGGTGTAGATAGGGCCTAACCCGAGGTTGGAAGTCTGTCTATATCTCTCGCCTGAATGAGAAGGGGGCCGTTCCTCCGTCTGCATCGACAGCGCCGGACCCTTCAGGCTAAAGCGGGCCCCCGCTCAAGGAATGGCTCCAGCGTTGCGACTCCCCCAAGCCCGACTCGATCAGGTGCTCGACCGCTTCCATCAGGTGGAGGCGCGCATGGGCGCGGCTTCGGACGGAGCCGAGATCGTGCGCCTGTCCAAGGAGCACGCCGAGCTCAAGCCCGTCGCCGACGCGGTGCAGGGGCTGGCCCGTGCGCGGGCCGAGATGGCCGATCTCGAAGCCATGGCCGACGATCCCGAAATGGCCGACATGGCCGCCGAGGAACTGGAGGCCCTGAAGGCGGAATTGCCGGAGCTGGAGCGGGAAGTCGCCCTTCTTCTGGCCCCCCGTGACGCCGACGAGAACGCCTCGGCGGTGCTGGAGGTGCGGGCCGGCACCGGCGGCGACGAGGCCGCGCTGTTCGCCGGCGACCTGTTCCGCATGTACAGCCGCTACGCGCAGTCACGGGGCTGGCGGGTGGAGATCGACAGCGTCTCCGAGGGCGAGGCCGGCGGCTACAAGGAGATCGTCGCCACCATCACCGGCGACGGCGTCTTCGGCCGGCTGAAGTTCGAGAGCGGCGTGCACCGGGTGCAGCGCGTGCCCGTCACCGAGGCTGGCGGCCGCATCCACACCTCAGCCGCCACCGTCGCCGTCCTGCCCGAAGTCGAGGACGTCGAGATCGAGATCCGCGACCAGGACATCCGCATCGACACCTACCGTTCGTCCGGGGCTGGCGGCCAGCACGTCAACAAGACCGACTCGGCCGTGCGCATCACCCACCTGCCCACCGGCATCGTGGTGACCTCCTCGGAGAAGTCGCAGCACGTCAATCGCGACAAGGCGATGAAGAACCTGCGCGTGCGCCTCTACGACATGCAGCGGCAGGCGAAGGACCAGGCGCGTTCCGACGCGCGCAAGTTGCAGGTCGGCTCGGGCGATCGCTCCGAGCGCATCCGCACCTACAACTTCCCGCAGGGGCGGGTCACCGACCACCGCATCGGCCTGACCCTGCACAGCCTGCCGCAAATCCTCGAGGGCGACCTCGATCCGGTGCTCGACGCCCTGATCGCCGAGGACCAGGCCGCCCGGCTGGCCGACCTGGAGGCGGAGTTCGCCTGACCGCGTCTGGCCCTAGGGATCCTCCGGGTCCTTGCGCGCGCGGCGCCGCATCAGGCGGTCCGACAGGGCCTCGGCGTGCTTCAGGGTGAAGGCCAGCGCCGCCGGGCTGCCGCGCCGCGGGCCGACGGTGTCGGCGACGACGGCGCCGCGCTCGCCCAGCGCCCTCGGCGCGCCGGTGGTGGTGTCGATCGCCGTCTGGTGTTCGATCTCGGCGTTCAGTTCGGCTCCCATCAGGATGATCTGGACGCTCAGCCAGGTCCACAGCAGGAAGCCCATCATCGCCGCCAGCGGCCCGTAGGAGGCGGTGCGCACGAAGGTCTGCAGGTACCAGCTGAATCCCAGCGACAGGCCGAGGCTGAGCACGGCCGCGAACATCGCGCCGGGGGTCAACCAGCGCCACCGCGCCTTCTGACGGCACGGCCCGAAGCGGTAGATCACGGTCAGGGCCGCGACATAGACCGCCAGCAGCACGGGCCAGCGCAAGGGCGCGAGATAGGCCCATTCGTCAGCCAGGCCGAACACGCCGAGCACCACGGGCACGCCGACGACGAGGCCGGCCGTGATCAGCACGCCCACCAGACCGGACAGGGTGAAGATCATGCAGACCAGGTTGTACTTGACGATGTTGCGCTTCTCGACCTCGTGGTAGGCGACGTTGAGGCCGTAGAAGAGCACCTTGATCGCCCCGTTGGCGGTCCACAGCGACAGGGCCAGCGTCCACGCCAGGGTGAAGGTCAGTTCGGTGTTCGAGTTCTCGGCGAGGCGCTGCATCTCGCCGCCGATGAATTCCGCCACCGCCGGCGGCAGCACCCCGTAGAGGAAGCGCAGCCGGTCCCAGGCGTCGTAGGGATCGGCGAACAGGCCGTAGAGGGTGACGAAGGCCGCCAGGGTCGGGAACAGGGACAGCATGACGAAGAAGGTCACCCCGCCCGAGACGAAGCCGACCCGGTCCCCGAAATAGGAGGTTCCGACGCGCCAGAGGATGTCCACCCAGCCCTTGTGCGGAATGTGCTCGGGCCGCCGGGCCAGCCGTCCGCGGCCGGGGTCGCGGGCGTCGAAATCCTCGGGCGTGGGCGCGGGCGGGGGCAGGGGGTCCGGCCGGGGTGGCCGGAGCTCGATGCCGTACTTGTGCCCGCGGGTGTAGAGCAGGTGCGCCGCGCCGGCCCCGGCGGCCAGTCCACCCGCCACGGCGCCGAGCATGCCCCAGAGGCCGACGCCGGCCCTTCGTCCCGACTGTCCCTGCATCCGCGCGACAACGGCTGCGCTGGCCGGGCGTTCCTTGGCCGCGCCGCTTGAAATCCTCGGCCGGGCGGGCCAAGCCCTCGCCCATGACCGACGCCGCCGCCGCTCCGACACTGCTCACCGCCTGGAAGGCCGCCCAGGCCCGGCTCAAGGCCGGCCGCGTGGACAGCCCGTCGATCGACGCCCGCCTGCTGCTCGAGGTCGCCGCCGGCTGCACCCGCACCGACATCCTGACCGACCCCTACCGTCCGGTGACCGCGGACCAGCAGGCGACGCTGGACGGCTATGTCGAACGACGCCTGCGCCGCGAGCCGGTGTCGCGAATCCTCGGCCGCAAGGGCTTCTGGAAGATCATGCTGAACGTCACCCCCGACGTGCTCAGCCCGCGCCCGGACACCGAGGCCATCCTCGACGTGGTCATGCTGGCCTTTCCCCCCCACCAGGCTTTCACCATGATCGACCTCGGAACCGGTTCGGGAGCCATCCTGCTGGCCACCCTCGCCGAGCGCGCCGGCGCGCGGGGGGTGGGCACGGACGTCTCCACAGAGGCGCTGGCGGTGGCGCGGGAGAATGCGGCGAACCTCGACCTCGACAACCGCTGCGACTTCATCCGCACCGAATGGGCCACCGGCTTCGGCGACCAGAGCTTCGATCTCGTAGTCTCCAATCCGCCCTACATCCCGACGGGCGACATAGCCGGTCTCGATCCCGAAGTGCGGGACCATGACCCGCACCTCGCGCTCGACGGGGGCCCCGACGGTCTGCAGGCCTACCGCGAACTGGCTCCTGAAATCATGCGCATCCTGAAGCCCGGCGGGACCTTCGCGGTCGAGATCGGCTGGGACCAGGGGCCACAGGTCAAGGCCATGTTCGAGGCGGCCGGCTTCGACGACGTCATCGTGGTCAAGGACCTGTCGGATCGCGACAGGGTGGTCACCAACGGCCCCGACCCTCGGACAAACCCCATTCCGAAGATGTAGCCGGCCGTGGACGGGGCCGCGCGAAAGCCTCTTGGAAACGCCACGTTCCCGCGCTAAGTCTCTCCTGTCTCCCACCCAGCCGCACGCCTCGAACCGACCCAGGTTCCTGTCTCGCGCGCGTCCAGGGCAGTGACGGTCGGGCCGGTCGCCCGGCGGACCACGGGGCGACGACGGTTTCCGATCACATCGTCAGCGGGGAATGGGCCCCGAGCGAAAGCGGAAGACGAACAGGGACGGTCCCGGCGCATTGCCCGGCCCGCCCTCCCCATCAAGGCACGGTAGCGTCCGATGAGAGATTTCAAGGGCATGAAGCGTCAGCGCGGACGCAACAGGAAGCCCGGCGGCGGCGGCAACGCCAACGCCACCAATCCGAACCGTTCGTGGGACTCGCAAGGGCCCGAGAACATCAAGGTCCGGGGCAACGCCCAGACCGTCTACGAGCGCTACATGCAGCTGGCGCGCGACGCCGCCGCCTCGGGCGACCGGGTGCTGGCGGAGAACTACACCCAGCACGCCGAGCACTATTTCCGCGTGCTGCGCGCCCTGCAGCCGGCCCGGCCGGTGTCGGAGATCGCCCAGCGCGAACTGGCCGGACAGGGCTTCGACATCGACTTCGAGGACGAGTCCGGGGCCCAGGCCGCGGCCATTCTCGCCGCCCAGCAGGCCGAGGCCGACCGCGCCGCCGAACAGGAGCGCCGCCAGCGCGAACAGGACGAGCGCCGCGACCGCCAGGGTCAGGACGGCGAGCGTCGCGAATGGCGCGACCGCGAAGACCGCGAGCCGCGCGAAACTCGTGAACCGCGCGCCGAGGGCGAGGGCGGGGAGGGCCGCGAGGGCGGTCGCCGCGAGAGCCGGCGTGAGCGCTGGGAGCGTCGTCGCGAGGAGCGCAACCGCCGCTTCGAGGCCGAACGCGCCGAGGGCGGCGAGGCGCCGGCCGCGCCCATCGAGGCC
>JAEYTA010000206.1 GCA_023434265.1 Pseudomonadota bacterium | reverse complement strand
GCGCGTCGAACGCCTGCGACCAACGGATCCGCGCCTCGGCGAGGGGCTTGTCTGCAGCCAGGAAAGGCGCGCCGGACTTCGCCGCCGCCTTCTCGACCTCGCGCATCAAGACGTCATGACCCGATTGGGCCAGATGGCGGCGGAGGGCCGCCGAGTCAAGGTCTTGCCCCGAGAAGCGCAGGCGAACCAGCTCCTGGGCCAGGCCGTCCAAGGCCTTGTCGCCGAGGCCGTGGGCGGCGATCGCCTCGAGATGGTCGTCCATGCGCTCTGGATCGTCGATGGCGCCGTGGGCGAGCGCGGCCGCGACCGGTTCGATGGCCCGGCTGAGCGACTGCATGGCCTGGGCCCCTTCGGCCGTCTGCCCCAGCACCGGAGGCGGACCGCGTCGGCCGCCCCAGCCGCCGCCCTGCCCGCCAGCGCCCTGCGGCGCCCGCCGCGCCGGGAACATGGCGTCGAAGCGGTCGAACAGCTCGCGCCGGTACTGCTCGCCCAGGTCACGGTCCTGGATCGCCGAGGCGGCCTGCCGCAGGCGGCCCTTGAGGCCGGCGCGCCGCTCGGGCGTGTCCAGCGGCTCGGCCTCCGCCTCCTTCTGGAACAGCACCTCGGCGAAGGGCCGGGTCGTCGCCAGCGCCTGGCGCAGGGCGGGCGCGCCGCGTTCGCGCAGGATGTCGTCCGGGTCGGCGCCGCCCTCCAGCAGGGCGAAGCGGAACGACCGGCCCGGCTTCAGTTGCGGCAGGGCGCGGTCGATGGCGCGGTACGCCGCGCGGCGGCCCGCCGCGTCGCCGTCGAAGCACAGCACCGGCTCGGACGAAACCCGCCACAGGCGCTCCATCTGCTCCTCGGTCAAGGCCGTGCCCATGGGCGCCACCGCCGGCACGCCCGCCCGCTGGCAGGCGATGACGTCCATATAGCCCTCGACCACCACGATAGCCTGGTCGGACTTGCTCTCGGCCCCGAGGATGCGCCGCGCCTCGGGCAGGCCGTACAGGGTCGCGCCCTTGTGAAAGAGCGGGCTCTCGGGCCCGTTCAGATACTTGGCCCGGTCGTCCGGGTTCATCGCCCGGCCGCCGAAGCTGACGATGCGGCCGCGCGCGTCCAGGATCGGGAACATCAGCCGGTCGCGGAAGCGATCATAGGGGCTCCCCCCGCCCTCGGGCGAGATCAGCAGACCCGCCTCCACCAGCTCGCCCGGCTTCGCGCCGCGCTGGATCAACGCGGTCTTCAGCCCCTCCCGGTCGTTGGGCGCATAGCCGAGACCAAAGCGCTCCCACTGGTCCTCCGGCAGGCCGCGGCGCTCCAGGTATTCCCGCGCGGCCTTGCCCGGCGAGCGGCGCAGGTTGGCGGCGAACCACTTCTGCGCCAGGTCCATCCAGTCCGACAGGCCCTGCCGCTTCTGCTCGCGCTCGGCGGCCTGTGGGTCTTCGGCCGGCAGGGCCATGCCCGCCTCGCCCGCCAGCCGCTGCACGGCCTCGACGAAGCTCAGCCGCTCCGTCTCCTGCAGGAAGCTGATGACGTCGCCGTGCTTGCCGGAGCTGAAGTCGTGGAAGAACCCCTTGTCGTCGTTGACGAAGAAGCTCGGCGACTTCTCCTTGGTGAAGGGCGACAGGCCGACATACTCGCGCCCCTGCCGCTTGAGCTTCACCGTCCGTCCGATGATGTCGGACGGGCGAAGGCGGGCCTTCAGTTCCTCGAGGAAGCGTTCGTCAAAGCGCACGCCGCCTTATAGCGCGCGACTCGCGGGAAAGCGGCGATTTACCTTTCATTAACCAAGAAGGCCAAAACCGCGCCATAACCATCTGATTCAGGACGTTTTTTCATGGAACTATCCACAAGCCCTGTGGATTAACCACGTATCCGCCCCAGAACCGGGCGGCATCTGGCGGCGACGCGGCGAAGACCGCGCCCTCGCCTCGAGAGTGCAGGCTACCATGTTCCTGGCCATCGCCCGCCCGGCGGTGGAGCCCCAAGGCCCCGACGCCGTCGCCGTCCCCGGTTCCCCGTCCATCGCCCACCTGTCCCCCCGCGCCCTTCACGCCCGCCTGCTGGAGAACGCCGCGCTGCGTCGTCTCCGGGGGCTGGAACGTCGACGCTGCAACCGGCCCGAGGACGCCGACTACTGGCTGCACGCCGCGCCGGTCGCCGTCCGCAAGGCCAGCGCCTTGCGCGAGAAGGCGACGTTCGCCCCCCTGCCCTGACCGCCGTCAGCGCTTCATCGAGTCGGCGAAGCGCTGGAACAGGTACAGGCTGTCGGTCGGCCCGGGCGAGGCCTCGGGGTGGTGCTGCACGCTGAACACCGGACGATCCTTCAGGGCGATGCCGCAGTTGGTGCCGTCGAAAAGGCTGACGTGGGTTTCGACCACCGCGTCCGGCAGGCTGTCGCGATCGACGGTGAAGCCGTGGTTCATCGAGACGATCTCCACCTTGCCGGTGGTCAGGTCCTTGACCGGATGGTTCGCGCCGTGGTGACCCTGGTCCATCTTCACCGTCTTCGCGCCCAGCGCCAGGGCGAGCATCTGGTGGCCGAGGCAGATGCCGAACAGGGGCTTGCCGCTGTCGACCAGCTTGCGGATTTCCGGGACGGCGTACTCGCCGGTCGCGGCCGGATCGCCGGGACCGTTCGACAGCACCACGCCGTCGGGGTTCCGGGCGAGGATGTCCTCGGCCGGCGTGTCGGCCGGCACGACGGTGATCCGGGCGCCGGTCGAGGCCAGAGCGCGCAGGATGTTGCGCTTCACCCCGTAGTCGACGACCACGACCGAGCGGTCCGTCGCGTCGACGCGGGGGTAGCCTTCCGGCCAGTCCCACAGGCCTTCGTCCCAGTCGAACGACTGCAGCGTCGAGGCGTCCTTGGCCAGGTCGAGGCCGACCAGCCCGCTCCACGCCTTCGCCTGCGCGGCCAGCGCGTCGAGATCGAAACGGCCCTCGGGATCGTGGGCGATGACCGCGTGCGGGGCCCCGGCGTCGCGGATGCGGGCCGTCAGGGCCCGGGTGTCGACGCCGGCCAGGCCGACCACGCCGCGACGCTGCATCCAGGCGTCGAAGTCGCTGTCGCTGCGCCAGTTGGCCGGATCGGTCGGCAGGTCGCGGAAGATCGCGCCGCGGGCCGAGGTCTCGGCCCCGCCGCCGATCTGCTCCACGTCCTCGACGTTCACCCCGGTGTTGCCCACGTGCGGGAAGGTGAAGGCCAGGATCTGGCTCATGTAGGAGGGGTCGGTCAGGATCTCCTGGTAGCCGGTCATGGCGGTGTTGAAGACCACCTCGCCCAGCGCCGATCCCACGGCGCCGCAACCCAGCCCCTGCAGGACGGTCCCGTCCGCCAGGACCAGAACGCCGGTCACCCCTGGAAGCAGCTTCTCTGTCATGGGGCGCTCCATACAGCCGAATCCCGGCAAGCAAACGGCGGCGTCGTTAGGCGTCGGTCGGCCCCGGGTCAACCGCGCCTGGCGGAACGGCGCATGACGCCCAGCCAGGCCAGGACCATCACCGCGAAGAAGCCGATCGAGGGAAGGACGTAGCCCGGCGCGGCGAAAGCGATGGCCGCCGACGCGAACAGGAGGCCGGCGGCGGCAGTGATCCGCGTGCGCCGACGCTGCGCCAGCCGGAACAGCGACACCGAGCAGACGGCGTAGACGACCAGCGTCAGAACCGAGGTGACCCCGACCAGCAGGCCGAACTGCCCGCCCAGGGTCGGCTGGCCCGACAGGACGGTGACCAGGCTCATGATCGCCGCGCCCAGCAGGGGGTTGGCGACCGGGGTCCGGTCGCCGGCGCCGAAGCCCGACGGGAGGTAGCCGTGGCGAGCTGCCGCGCGGGCCGTCTCGCCGCCCATCATGACCCAGCCGCCGACCGTGCCGACCGTCTTGACGATGGCGCAGATCGCCACCAGCCCCGCGATCGAGCCGCCGAACACGCGCTGCGCCAGATCGGCGTAGGGGCTGGACGAGGCTTCGATCGCGGCCAGCGGGATGACGCCGAACACCGACACCGTGGCCGCCACGTAGACCACGGTCGCCAGACCGACGCCGGCCACCGAGGCCCGGCCGACGTCACGTGCGGGGTTGCGGACGCGGCGCGACAACGCCGCCGCGCTTTCGACCCCCAGATAGGCCCAGAAGATGATGGCCAGCGAAGCCGGCACGGTCTCCACCAAGGGCGCGCCGGAGGGGCTCCATGAGGCGGCGAACAGGGCCGGATCGAAGGCGCGGGCCCCGGCCACCACCGCGATGGCGATCGGAACCAGGCCGATGACGAGGGCGGTGGCCGCCAGCCACGACGCCGTCCGGGCCCCGAAGATGTAGGCGATGGTCGCGATCCAGATGATCGCCAGGTTGCAGAAGGTCGCGGCGACCGGGTCCTTCAGGATCGGCCAGAAGAAGCCAAGGTAGCCGGTCGCGGCCACGGCCACGGCGACGTTCCCGACAAGGCAGGCCGCCCAGAAGGCCAACGCGACGTTGAAGCCCGCGAAGCGCCCGAGCCCGCGCTCGGCGAAGCCCGCGAGGCCGTCGGCGTCCGGCTGGAGGCGCCCCAGCGCGCCGAAGACCAGAGCCAGCGTCGCGGCGCCCGCCGCCGCCACCAGCCAGCCGATCAGCGAGGACCCGCCGGTGGGCGCAAGACTGACTGGCAGCAGATACAGGCCGGAGCCGATCATGTTGCCGGCCACCACCAGCGCGGCCAGGCCCCAGCCCAGCTTGTGCCGATCCGTCAGCGGCTCCTCCGGCAGGGGGAGCGGGCGGTCGACGTCGCTCATGAATGAACCTCGGCGATACGGGACTGGAACCAGGCCACCCCTGCTTCGTGCCGGGGGCTGAGCACGCCGCGATCATAGACGCCTGCAGTGAGATTCGCCTGCACCGCCTCGCAGATGCGCGCATCCTCCGCGGTCAGCCGATCGGAGGCCGCCAGGGCGTCGCCCAGCGCCCCCTGCCTGCCCGCGGCGAGGAACAGGTAGTCGAGCCGGGTGCAACCAGGTCCCAGCGGCGTCATGCGCTCGATCATCGCGCCGTCGCGGTAGACGTTGATCCCGAGGTTCGGCCACAGCCAGCCCCAGACGCCGGCCTGCGGTCCATCGTTCACGCCCGCTGCTTCCTGCAGCACAAGGTCGCCGTGGACGGTGACGCGATAGTCCGCCCCGCCCAGCTCCCCGGCCAGCACCGGGTGCACGGCGCCGATGTGGTAGCCTTCCAGATAGTTCTCGACATAGACCTTCCAGTCGCAGGCGAGTTCGTGACTCCGGCGCGTCGCGGGCGGCGGCAGGCCCAGCCCCCGCTCCGCGAGGACCTGCTCCAGCGGCGCGACAAGGTCCTCCAGCGGCCCGGCCTGCCCATCGGGATTGAAGAACACCAGCCCGCGCCAGGCGCCACACCTGACCTCGAACAGCCCCAGATCGCGTGGATCGAACCCCTCCGCCGCACCGAACCCGGTCGCCGCCCGAAGCCGCCCGTCGAGCGCGTAGCGCCAGCCATGGTAGGCGCAGACCAGTTCGCCCTGGCAACGGCCGCGTTCTCCCTGCACCAGCGGGCCGGCGCGGTGACGGCAGACGTTGTGGAAGACCCGCACGACCCCGTCCCGACCGCGCACCATCAGCAGGCGCATGCCCGCCACGTCCGCGGCCAGCCAGTCGCCTTCGTCGGGGACCTCGTCCACATGACCGAGGAACAGCCACGCCCGGTCGAATACGCCCGCCCGCTCGCGGGTCCAGGCCTCCGGGCAGCCATAGAGGCGGGCGGGCAAGGTTTCCTGCATCCGCGCAGGAGGCCCCCCGCGCCGGCGCGCGTCAACCGCGATCAGACGCGCAGCGGGTCCATGCCGGCGAACACCGCGTGCGTCGCCCCGGCGGCGTGCGCCGCCAGCCCGCGATCCGGCCGCAGGTTCAGCAGCAGAACCTGGCCGCAGGTCTGTCGCGCGACTCCGATCAATTCGGCCGCCTCGCGCCAGTTGCGGGCGTGCTCGTGCTCGACCCCGGCGAAATCGATGACCAGGCATCGCGCGCCCACGCCGGCCAGGCGGCGCGCGGCGGCGGGGTCCGGAGCGATGTGCAGGACCACGCCTTGCGCGGCGGTCTCGAAGTGGCTGATCGCTTCGGCGATGGCGTCCGGCGGCGCCTGTTCCAGTCCGCCGATCACCTCGACCATCAGCGCGTCGGGCGCGCGCGCGTGCTGCAGCTCGGTGCACAGCAGGGCGAAACGGCCGCGGCTGGAAGCGATGGTCCGCCAGTAGGTCGGCAGCAGCCCGCTGTCGTTGGGTCCCAGACGCAGCATGTCGAGCCCCTGGCGAAGCGTCAGCAGGTCGATGCGGTGCAGGTCGACAGGCTCGATGGTGCGCCGGCCCAGGCCGAGCAGGGCGCGTTCGCCGCCCTGATGGCGGACGGTGCGGCGGATGCGCCGGGCGACGGGCTGTGACCGGCCGAGGTCGAACACCGGCTGGGCGGCCAGGGTCACGGTCAGTTCCCGCGCCGCCTGCGTCACGACGGTGAAGGTGACGCTTTCATAGGCTTCGGAATAGGCCCGGCGCTCCGGAGCGGGTCGCGCCGCAAAGGCCGACCCGAGGTGCGGCGCGTAGCTGGTCGCTTCGGCCGCGATCGTCGCGGGCGGGCCCCGGTCCCGCTCCACTTCAGGCAAGGGCGGCTCGAGCCGCTCCGATGGCATCCCCATGACCGACTCCTCTGGACGGCCCCCCGGGAAGTTTGAACCCGTCATCCTGCGCCCGGTTCGCCAACACTTCGCTGACGAACATGGTCAAGGGGCCGTTCACCATCTTCGGGATCGCGGCTTGCGCGGCCGCTGTCGGGAAGGCAAGCACGCGGCATGACCATCACCACGGTCGGCCTCGATGCCGACGACACCCTCTGGCACAACGAGACCATCTTCCGGCTCACCCACGACCGGTTCGTGGAGCTGCTCGCCGAGCACGGCGACCGCGACCTCATCGAGTCCCGCCTCTTCGCGACCGAGCAGCGGAACCTGCGCCTGTACGGGTACGGCGTGAAGGGCTTCACCCTGTCGATGATCGAGACGGCCATGGAGCTGACCGGCGGCGAGACCCCGCCCTCCGTGGTGCGGGAAATCCTCGCGACCGGGCGTGAGATGCTTTCCCACCCGGTCGAGACCCTGCCCGGGGTCGACGAGGCCCTGGCGGCCCTGGCCGAGCGCCACCGCCTCGTCCTGGTCACCAAGGGCGACCTGATGGACCAGGAACGCAAGCTCGCGGCGTCCGGGCTCGGCGACCTGTTCGCCGCCGTCGAGATCGTGTCGGAGAAGCATGCCCACACCTACGCGCGGGTGTTCGACCGCCATGGCACCGGGGCGGCGGAAGCGCTCATGGTCGGCAACTCGATGAAGTCCGACGTGCTGCCGGCGCTGGAGGCCGGGGCCTGGGCGGTGCACATCCCCTATGCGGTCACCTGGGCGCACGAACTCGCCGATCCGCCCGAGAGCCACATCCGCTACGGCGAGCTGGAGTCGATCGACGCCCTGCCCCGCTGGATCGCGGAACGCGCATGAAAAAGGGCGGCGTCCGGGAGACGCCGCCCTCTTCGGTCTGGACCGGGCCTTAAAGGCTCATGTTCACGCCGAGGTAGAAGTACCGTCCCAGCGGACCGACCGGGTAGTCGGACAGGCCGCGATCCGGCTGCTGGTCGCCGATGTTGTTGACGCCGCCGTAGACCGAGGTGCGCTCGTCGATGTTGTAGCGAACCTGGATGTCGTGCGTCGAACGCGCCGAGTAGTTGACGTACTTCGGATCGATGTAGTCGTCCGGACGGCCTTCGAAGCGACGGGTCTCGTCGAACCAGTTGTAGCCGTAGTTGACGAACAGGTCGCGCCACTCCCAGCTGACGTCGAGGCTGGCCTGCCACTCCGGCACGAACGCCTCGCCCACCGTCTCGTCGACGCTCAGCGGATCGTTCGGATCCTCGGTGAAGGTCAGCTCCTCCAGCTTGTTGGCGCTCAGGGCGATGCCGAAGCGGCCGATGTCCTGCTGCACGCCCCAGTCCGCGGGGTCGAGGCGGTAGCGCAGGGTCAGGTCGTAGCCGACCGTCTTGTAGTTGGCGACGTTGACCCCGAACTGCTCGAAGCCGTCGATGAACTGCGTGGTCGGGTCGCGGCTGACCAGGTCGCAGAACTGGTTGGGCTGGGGCAGGTCGTAGCACTTGTCGACGATGGATTGCGCCGAGAAGAACTGGATCGCGTTCTCCAGCTCCACGTCATAGTAGTCCAGCGCCAGCGACAGGCCGGGAATGAACGACGGACGCAGCACCACGCCGGCGGTGAAGGTGTCGGCCTCCTCCGACTTGAGGTCCTGGTTGCCGCCGATCACGCCCTCGACCGAGGACGAGGTGGTGTTGTTGAAGGTGTACGGGTCGTTCGGCCCGAAGCCGAGGGCGGCGCGGCAGTTGGCCTCGCGCACCGACGGGTTGTCGCCGGCCTGGAAGTTCTCGTCGTCGCAGGGATCGTCGAGGATGGCGAAGGTCTGCGACACCGGCAGGAACAGCTCCGAGATGTTCGGCGCGCGAACGGCGCGGGCCAGCGAACTGCGGAAGCCGATCGAGTCGTTCAGGTCCCAGCGCAGGCCGAGGTTCCAGGCGTCCGTCTCGCCGGCCGTCGAATAGTCCGAGTACCGGTAGGCGCCGTTGACGGTCAGGTTCTGGACGAACGGCAGGTCCTGGAGCAGCGGCAGGTAGACCTCGCCGAAGACCTCCTTGACCTCGATGGCCCCGCGCAGCGGCATGGCCTCGCCCAGCCAGGTGACGTCGTAGCCGACATCGGCGGCCTGGATCTCCAGCAGCGACGGCATCGAGCGGGCTTCCTCCCGACGATACTCCGCGCCCACCACGAACGAGACGGGCCCACCCGGCAGTTCGAAGAAGCCGGTGGTGTCGCCGCTCAGGAAGCCGTTGAGGACGAACTGCTCGACCGAGTTGAGGGTGGTCGATTCCGTCAGGATCCAGTCCAAAGCGGCCTGCGAGCCGACGCCGTCGCCGAAGATGTTCAGCGGCTGGCAGCCGGAGTTGGCGCCCGGGGTGAAGGTCGTGCCCCAGGTGGAGCCGTCGAACTGCGGGCTGCCGAAGCCCGGATAGTTGCCGAGCGGGATGGCGGTCGGGTCGAGGTTCGACCGGCAGACGATGTTGCCGTTCGGCGTGCCGGTCAGGAATTCGCCTTCGTCGACCGCGTCGATGGCGGCGTAGAAGCGTTCGTTGATCCGGTTGTTGCCTTCGGTGTTGCGCTCGTGCGTGCGGCCGTAGTTCAGCGAAACCTCGTAGGCGAGGTGGTCGGTCAGGTCGCCGCGCAGGCCAAGCACGCCCCGGTAGGTGTTGCGCTCGACGTCGCGGGTGATGAAGCCGAGGTCGAAGTTGTCGCGCGCCACCAGCACGCCGCCCAGCGCGTTGGCGATGCCGCCGGTCCCCGTCGCCGCATCGTAGATGGTCTGCGGGATGTACGGATTGTCGATCGGCACGAACAGGGCGTAGTCGAACGACGGCTGCGACTGGAACTGGGTCTGGGTGTTCACCCACTTCAGCTCGCCGAAGAAGGTCGCCTTCGGATTGATCTCGACGTTGAAGGTGGCGTTCAGCGAGGCGCGGTCGAGCTCGGGGATCAGGTCTGTGCCGAAGGCCGCCAGCTGGGTGCCGTCGCCGCCGATCATGACGAAGCCGTCGGAGTAGACGCCGTCCTGGAACGGCGTGCCGTCGCCGTTGAAGTCGACGCCCGAGAGCGAGCCCGGATCACCGAAGATCGAGCCGAAGTTCAGGTCGGTGTAGACCGACCCGCCCGGGGAGGTGTCGATGTAGCGGGCGTTGCGGACGAAGATCTGCTCGTACTCGCCCGGCTGCCCGTAGTTCGGGTTGCGCGTCAGGGTCTCGCGGCCGGCGAGGCTGGAGAAGTCGCGGTCCTCGCGGCCGAGGGCGTCGGTCTTCGAGATTTCGGCGCCGATGGTGAAGTTGGCGGCCCCGTCGAGGATGTTGCGGCCGGCCACGACGCTGACGAAGTTGTTCTCGCCGCCGCCCTGGTCGGACCAGCCGGTCTGGGCGCGGATGTCCAGGCCGTCGAAGTCGTCCTTGAGGATGAAGTTGACCGCGCCCGAGACGCCGTCGGCGCCGTAGATGGCCGAGGCGCCGCCGGTCAGGATGTCGACGCGCTCGATCAGGGCCACCGGGATGGTGTTGATGTCGACCGACTGGCTGCCCGGCTGGGCGGCCACGTGACGACGCCCGTTGACCAGGGTCAGGGTCCGCTGGCTGCCGAGATTGCGCAGGTTCAGCAGGTTCAGGCCCACCGAGCCGCGGTCGCCGGCGTTGGAGTTGTCCTGCAGGGTCGTGGAGCTGACCAGGGCCGGCTGGTCGGTCAGGAAATCGGTTACATTGGTGACACCGGCATTGACCAGGGCTTCACCGCTGACCGAGGCCACGGGCGCCGAGCCCTCATAGTCGGGCACGCGGATGCGGGTGCCGGTGACGACGATTTCGGAAAGCTCGGCCTCGGCGGCCTCCTCGTCCTGCGGCTCCGGCGTCGGAGCGTCCTGGGCGAAGGCCGGCGCGGCGAACAGCAGGGCCGCGGCGACGCCGCCGGCCAGCGCGGACGACTCGCGCAGTCGGGAACGGAAGGACATGGGTCAATCACCTCAGAGAAGCATTCGGGAGGGCAGGCCGACTCCGGATCCAGGGGGGAGGAAGGGTCCGGGAGCCTCAATTTGGTCTGCTGACCGCCACCAAGCCGAGCGAACTGGGCGAGACTTTGTCAAAGCTGTGCCCGAAAACGTCCTAATTCGATTGCTTTTTTGTAAGCGAAGCCGTTCGCACCTGGCGCCTCCGCAAGAGTTTGCCCCGAGGCGGTTTCCCCTTGTCGGCGCCTCCCGCGGTCGTTAGACGGGCCGCTTAACCGACAACCCGACCGATCCCGCGCCCGCCGTCAGGCCAGCGCCGGGCCCGCGCGCGAGTACCGCTGACATGCCCAGGCGCACCGATATCGACTCTATCCTCATTATCGGCGCGGGGCCGATCGTGATCGGACAGGCCTGCGAGTTCGACTATTCGGGCGTGCAGGCCTGCAAGGCGCTCAAGGCCGAGGGATATAGGGTCATCCTGGTCAACTCCAATCCGGCCACGATCATGACCGATCCGGAGGTGGCCGACGCGACCTACATCGAGCCGATCACCCCGGAGATCGTCGAGAAGATCATCGCCGCCGAAAAGCCCGACGCCCTGCTGCCGACCATGGGCGGGCAGACGGCGCTGAACACGGCGCTGGCGCTGGAAGCCTCGGGCGCGCTGAAGCGGCACGGGGTCGAGATGATCGGGGCCCGGGCCGAGGTCATCGACAAGGCTGAGGACCGCCAGAAATTCCGCGACGCCATGGACAAGCTGGGGCTGGAGAGCCCGCGGTCGAAGGCGATCCACTCGGCCGACGAGGCGGACGACGCCCTGGCCTTCGTCGGCCTGCCGGCGATCATCCGGCCCAGCTTCACCCTCGCCGGCACCGGCGGCGGCATCGCCTACAACGTCGAGGAGTTCCGCGAGATCGTCGAGCGCGGCCTCGACCTGTCGCCGACCACCGAGGTGCTGATCGAGGAGTCCGTGCTCGGCTGGAAGGAATACGAGATGGAGGTGGTCCGCGACCGCGCGGACAACTGCATCATCATCTGTTCGATCGAGAACGTGGACCCGATGGGGGTGCACACCGGCGACTCGATCACGGTCGCCCCCGCGCTGACGCTGACCGACAAGGAATACCAGCGGATGCGCACCGGCTCGATCAACGTCCTGCGCGAGATCGGCGTCGAGACCGGCGGCTCGAACGTGCAGTGGGCCATCAATCCGAAGGACGGCCGCATGGTCGTCATCGAGATGAACCCGCGCGTGTCGCGGTCGTCGGCGCTGGCGTCGAAGGCCACCGGCTTCCCGATCGCCAAGGTCGCCGCCAAGCTGGCCGTGGGCTACACGCTCGACGAGTTGCAGAACGACATCACCAAGGTCACCCCGGCCTCCTTCGAGCCGTCGATCGACTATGTCGTCACCAAGATCCCGCGCTTCGCCTTCGAGAAATACCCCGGCTCGGAGCCGCTGCTGTCGACCTCGATGAAATCGGTCGGCGAGGTCATGGCCATCGGCCGCACCTTCCAGGAGTCGATGCAGAAGGCCCTGCGCGGACTGGAGACCGGGCTGACCGGATTCAACGAGATCGAGATCGAGGGCGTCGCCGAGGTGGACGACGAGGCCTCGGCCAAGGCGGCGGTGCTGCGCGCGCTGGGCCAGCCGACGCCGGACCGCATCCGCGTCATCGCCCAGGCCTTCCGGCACGGCCTGACGGTCGAGGAAGTGCAGGCCGCCTGTTCCTACGAGCCGTGGTTCCTGCGCCAGATCGCCGACATCGTGCGCACCGAGGGTCATGTCCGGGTGCAGGGCCTGCCGACCGAGGCGACCGCCTTCCGTCGGCTCAAGTCCAAGGGCTTCTCGGACGCCCGGCTGGCGCAGCTGACCGGGAGCACCGAGGCCGAAGTGCGCAAGGCGCGCCGGGCGCTGGAGGTGCGGCCGGTGTTCAAGCGCATCGACACCTGCGCCGCCGAGTTCGCCTCGGCCACGGCGTACATGTATTCGACCTACGAGACCGGCGCGCTGGGGCAGGTTCCGCAGAACGAGGCCGACCCGTCGGACCGCCGCAAGGCGATCATCCTGGGCGGCGGGCCGAACCGGATCGGGCAAGGCATCGAGTTCGACTACTGCTGCTGTCACGCGGCCTTCGCCTTCGCCGACATCGGCGTCGAGTCGATCATGGTCAACTGCAACCCGGAGACGGTGTCGACCGACTACGACACGTCCGACCGGCTCTATTTCGAGCCCCTGACCGCCGAGGACGTGCTGGAGCTGATCGATGTCGAGCGCTCGAAGGGCGAGCTGCTCGGCGTGGTGGTGCAGTTCGGCGGCCAGACGCCGCTGAAGCTGGCCCATGCGTTGCAGGCCGACGGCGTGCCGATCCTCGGCACCAGCGTCGACTCCATCGATCTCGCCGAGGACCGCGAGCGCTTCCAGCAGATGCTGCACGAGATCGGCCTGATGCAGCCGCCGAACGGCCTGGCCCGCTCGGCCGAGGAAGCCGCGCAGAAGGCCGAGGAGGTCGGCTATCCGGTCGTGCTGCGGCCGTCCTACGTGCTGGGCGGGCGGGGGATGCAGATCGTCCACGACCGCGAGCAGCTGGACCGCTACGTGCACGAGGCCATGCAGGTCTCGGGCGACGACCCGGTGCTGATCGACCACTATCTGAACCGCGCCACCGAGGTGGATGTCGACGCGCTGTGCGACGACGAGACGGTGTTCGTGGCCGGGGTGCTGGAGCACATCGAGGAGGCCGGGGTGCACTCGGGCGACAGCGCCTGCTCCATGCCGCCCTACTCCCTCCGCCCCGAGACCATCGAGGAACTGAAGCGCCAGACCGAGGCCATGGCCCGCGCGCTGAAGGTGCGCGGCCTGATGAACGTGCAGTTCGCCATCGAGGAGCCGCACTCGGACAGCCCGCGCATCTTCGTGCTGGAGGTCAATCCGCGCGCCAGCCGCACCGTGCCCTTCGTGGCCAAGACCATGGGCGCCCCGGTGGCGGCCATCGCCGCCAAGCTGATGGCGGGCGAGAAGCTGGCCTCGTTCGGCCTGAAGGACCGCGGCTACGACCACATCGCGGTGAAGGAGGCGGTGTTCCCGTTCGCCCGCTTCGCCGGCGTGGACACCGTGCTGGGGCCGGAAATGCGCTCCACCGGCGAGGTCATGGGGCTGGACTGGAAGCGTGAAGGAGAGCCGGACCTCGGCCCGGCCTTCGCCCGCGCCTTCGCCAAGAGCCAGATCGGCGGCGGCACCCTGCTGCCGACCGCGGGCTGCGCCTTCATCTCGGTGAAGGACGGCGACAAGCCCTTCGTGGTCGAGGCGGCGCGTGCCCTGCTGAAGGAGGGCTTCAGCCTGATCGCGACGGGCGGAACGCACACCTACCTGGAGAGCCAGGGTCTGCCGGTCGGGCATGTGAAGAAGGTGCTGGAGGGCCGCCCCCACATCGTCGACGCGATGAAGAACGGCGAGGTGCAGCTGGTCATCAACACCACCGAGGGCAAGCAGTCGCTGCAGGACAGCTTCAGCCTGCGTCGCACGGCGCTGATGATGAAGATCCCCTACTACACCACCGTCCCGGCGGCCTACGCCACGGCGCAGGCGATCGCGGCGATCAAGGCCGGCGACCTGGATGTGCGGCCGGTGCAGGATTACGCCCAGCCGGTTTGACCTCGCGCCAAGATTGAGCGACCGTGGTTATCAACCAACGGGGCGGGGCCATGAAGGACGAAGTGAAGACGCGGCCGCGCCGTTCGCGGCGCGGCGCGCCGACGACGGCCGACCCGATCGAAGTCGCCATGGAGGCCGAGGCGCGCGGCGAAGGGCCCGGCGTCGCAACCACCCTTCTGACCGAGAACATCCGGCTGGTGCGCGAGCAGATCGGCCTAGCCCGCAACGAGCGCTTCCGCAACCGTATCCGGGCGGTTCGCGACGGGGCCCTGACCGTGCTGGCCCTGGCGGCCGTCGGGACGGTGGCGATGGTGGTCTGGGACGCGCGGCAGGCCGACGGCGTGGTGATTGAACCCTTGGCCGTCTCATCAAGTGTGGCGGAGTCCGGCGTCGACGGCGACGCCGTCACGCGCGCCCTGCTGGACCGGCTGGCGGAGATGCAGGCGGCCAGCGGTTCGACGCGCGCCCAGAGACAGACGGTGAGCGGCGGGGATGCGTTCAGCATGGAGATACCTCAGACCGGCCTGTCCGTCTCCGAGGCGCTGCGCATGCTGCGGCGGCGGATCGGACAGGAGACCATCGTCACCGGCGAGATCGCGCGGGACGCCACAGGCCGGGAAGTCTTGAGCCTGCGCATCGACGGCGTTCCGGCGAACCTGCCGGCCGGCGACTCCATCACGACGCTCAGACAGCAGGTCGATCGGGCCGCTGAAGCGGTGTTCGCCCATACAGACGCCTATCGCTACGCCAGTTGGCTGGGCGAAGTCCCCGACCGCGCCGCCGAGCGAAACAGTCTGCTCAACGCCCTGACGCTCAGGGGGCCTCCCGAGGAACGGGCCTGGGCCTTTGTCGGACTCTCGGTCTTGGCCCGGATCGAGGCCCGGTTCGATCGATCGATTCCATTGTCCCGCGAAGCGATCCGGCTCGATCCGCTGCTCTGGAACGCCCATTCAAATCTCGCCTTCGATCTCGGGCAGATCGGAGAGCTGGAGGACTCGCTGCACAATTACCGCGTGGCCCTGGCGGTGCTCAGGAAGAACCCCTCGCGCTATGGCGATAGCGACAGGCTGCGCCTTCAAACAGAGCGCGATGTCGCTTACCTTCTGAATGACTACGGCGCCGTCTTCGAGATCAGCGAACGGCTGACCGAACGTGCGGACTCCGACGCGGCGGCCATCGAATACGCCGGCGACCGCCGGACGGCGCTGAATGGCCTGCACGACCTGTCCGGCGCGCGGCGGGCGGTCGAGACTGTCCCGCCGTCACCATTCGCCGACATCAATCAGGCGCTTGAGCGCATGGAGACCACGCGGGACTGGGCGACCCCGGAGCGGCATCTGGCCGCGATCACCGATGAGATGCTGCCGCCGGCCATCGCCGATGTTCTGAATCCCATCCAGGTCTGGCCCGTCCATGCCTATGTGCTGGCTCGCCTCGGTCGGCTGGACGAGGCCCGGGTTCTGGCGGCGAAGTCCTCGACGACCGCCGTCGAGGGGCTGTTCGCCCGCGCGTGGGTGGCGGAACTCGGCGGCCGGCGGGCCGAAGCCGACCGCTGGTTCGCCGAACTGGTTCGGCGCACGCCGTCGCTGCCGCGAGGATATTGCGCCTGGGGCGAGGCCAAACTGGCGCGCGGCGATTTGGACGGGGCCATCGTGCAGTTCCGCGAGGCGAACCGGACGGGCCCGAACTGGGCCGATCCGCTCAAATTCCACGGCGACGCCCTGGCGCGGAAGGGCGATCATCGGGGCGCGATCGGCAAATACCGCGCCGCCGCCCGGCTGGCGCCGCGCTGGGGCGCGCTTCACCTGGCGTGGGGGCGTGCGCTGGCGGCGCAGGGGCAGGCCGCGGCCGCGCGAGAGAAGTACAGGCAGGCGGCGGCGCTCGATCTCTCGGCCGACGACCGGGCCGCCGTGGCCCGCTTGCTGGCCGCCCGGCGCTAGATTCCCGCCCCTGCCTCCGGGTCGGCCGTGGCGTCGCGGCCCTCGACGATGCGGGCGGCGGCGAGGTCGGCGGTGACGTTGCCGATGGTGCGGAAGATGTCGGGCACGACCTCGACCGCCAGCAGCAGGGGCAGGACCTCGAGCGGCAGGCCCATGACGATGGCGATGGGGGCGATGGAGGCGAAGAAGCTGACCTGCCCGGGCAGGCCGACGGTGCCGACGCTGACGGCCAGGGCGGTGAGGCCGCCGGCGATGAGCACGCCCGGGGTCAGCGGGATGCCGTAGAGGTGGGCCACATAGATGCAGACGGCGAGGTTGGCGACCGTCGAGGTGATGCGGAACACGGCCACGGCCAGCGGCAGGACGAGGCCGGCGGTGGCGGCCGAGACCCCGAGCCGGTCGCGGGCGCGCTCGACCATCACCGGCAGGCAGGCGAGCGAGGACTGGGTCGAGAAGGCCACCACCTGGGCCGGGGCGGCGGCGCGGGCGAAGCGCGGCAGGCTCACCCGGCCCCAGAGCACGGCGACGACATAGGTGAGCAGGATCAGGCCGACGAGCGAGAGGACGACGAGGCCGATGTAGTGGCCGAGCACGCCGGCGGCGCCGAGGCCGGCGCGGAGGCCGACGCCCAGCGACAGGGCGAAGACGCCGACCGGCGCGGCGCGCAGGACCCAGTGGACGATGACCACCATGGTCTCGGCCACGGCCTCGAAGAAGACGGTCATCGGCTGGCGCAGGCGCGACGGCAGGCGGGTCGAGGCGAAGCCGAAGACGATGGCGAAGACCACGATGCCGAGGATGGCGTCGTCGGCGGCGGCGCGGATCGGGTTGGACGGGGCGAGGCTGGTCAGGAAGGCGCCGAGGCCGCCGCCGCCGAGGTTCTCGCGCACCGTCTGGTCGCCATGCGCGCCGGCCAGCAGCAGGCGGCCGCCCTCGGGGTCGATCGGCCAGAGGGCGTGCAGTCCCTCCGAGGCGAGCACGCCGTAGACGGTGGCCCCGACCAGCAGGACGGCGAAGACCCACACCGCCTTCAGCGCCAGCCGGCCGGTGGCGGCGGCGTCGGCGATGGAGGCGATGCCGGTGACCAGCAGGCTGAAGACCAGCGGGATGATGGTCATGCGCAGGGCGTTGAGCCACAGCTGGCCGACGCCCTCGACGAGGGCGACGGTCCCCTCCCCGCCCGGCAGGCCCCAGGCCTGGGCGGCGGCCCCGGCGGCGAGGCCGGCGACGAGGGCGGCCAGCACCTGGAGGCTGAGCGAGGACAGGACGGCGGCGGTGCGCGAACGGGTCATGGCCGGAAGCTAGGCGGGCGAAGCGATCCGGTCGAGCGATTTGGCGAGACGCGCCGCGGCGGCGTCGAGGGCGGCCGGGGAGAGGTCGGGCAGGTCGAGCCGCTGGACGGCAGGGCGTTCGCGGGCGGCGGCGCTGCGCCGGTAGGCGGGGTCGTAATGGGCCTCGATCAGGGCGGCGGCGAGGGCGGCGATCTCGCCTCGGGCGGCCATGGCTCGCCAGGCGGCGATCTCCGTCTTCGCGTGGTGGCGCGGCAGGCGGGTCAGGGCGGCGTCCAGCGCCGCCGGGTCGGCGGCGATGTCGGCGTAGTCGGCGACGATGCGGGCGACCCGGGCCTGGATCGGGGCGGACAGTTCGACGGCGGGCGCGGCCGTCATGGCGGCCCACAGCGACGGCGGCAGGACGCGCTCGCCGATGCGGCTGCTTTCGGCCTCGACCACCACCGGGCGGGCGGGGTCGAGGCGGGACAGGGCGTCGTGCAGGGCGGTCTCGAAGGCCTTCTGCGACGGCTGGCCGCCGGGAAGGGCGCCGAACAGGGAGCCGCGATGGCCGGCCAGGGCCTCGAGGTCGAGGGTCTGCGCGCCCTGCCCGCCCAGCGCCGCCAGCAGGGCGGTCTTGCCCGCGCCGGTGGGGCCGTCGAGGGCGACGAGGCGGTGCGGCAGCGGCGCGTCGTAGAGGGCGGCGACGACCTGCCGCCGCCAGGTCTGGTAGCCGCCGTCCAGCACGGTGACGGGCCAGCCGACCTGGGCCATGACCGCGACCATGGCCCCGGAGCGCTGCCCGCCGCGCCAGCAGTAGACCAGCGGCCGGAAGCCGCCGCCGACGTCGGCCAGCGGGCCTTCCAGGTGGGCGGCGATGTTGCGGGCGACCAGGGCGGCGCCGCGCCGGCGGGCCTCGAACTTGGAGCCCTGCACATATTCGGTCCCGACCGCCGCGCGCTGGGCGTCGTCGAGGACGGGCAGGTTGATGGCGCCGGGAAGGTGGTCCAGCGCGAACTCCGATGGACTGCGCACGTCGATGAGGGCGTCGAAGCCGGCGCGGGCGGCGGGCGACAGGTCCGTGGTGCGACGGATCATGCGACGACGCGGACGCGGGGCGGGCCCTCGACCACGCGGCCGACGGGCCGGAAGCCGGCGCCGTTGACGCGGGCGAAGGCGGCGAGGGCGTCGACCCCGGCCTCGGCCACGGCGATGAGCAGGCCGCCGGAGGTCTGGGGATCGGTCAGCAGGTCGCGCAGCGGGCCGGGCTCCAGCCCGTCGACCTCATGGCCGTAGCTGGCCCAGTTGCGGGCCGAGGCGCCGGTGCGGACGCCGGCTTCCAGCAGGTCGCGAACGCCGGGGAGCAGCGGCGGGTCGGCGGCGAGTTCGACGGTCGCGCCGGCGCCGCGGGCCATCTCGAGGGCGTGGCCGAGCAGGCCGAAGCCGGTGACGTCGGTGACGGCGTGCACCTCCGGCCGCCCGGCGAGCCTGGCCCCGAAGCTGTTCAGCCGGGTGGTGGTGTCCTTCAGGGCCCGGTAGCCCTCCTTGCCGAGCCGGTCCTGCCGGAAGGCGGCGCTGAGCACGCCGACGCCGAGCGCCTTGGTCAGCACCAGAACGTCGCCGGGCCGCGCGCCCTTGTTGGTCAGGACGTGGTCGGGATGAACGAGTCCCATGACGGCGAGGCCGTAGATCGGCTCGACGCTGTCGATGGAATGGCCGCCGGCGACGGGGATGCCGGCGGCAGAGCAGGCCGCGGCGCCACCCTGCAGGACGCGGCCGATGGTGCGCGGCGAGAGCACGTTCACCGGCATGCCGACGATGGCCAGGGCCATGATCGGCGTCCCGCCCATGGCGTAGACGTCCGACAGGGCGTTGGTGGCGGCGATCTGGCCGAAGTGGAAGGGGTTGTCGACCACCGGCATGAAGAAGTCGGTGGTGGCGATCAGGGCCTGCCGGTCGTTGAGGCGCCAGACGGCGGCGTCGTCGGAGGTCTCGGTCCCGACCAGCAGGTTGGCGAAGGGCGCGGCCTGCGGCGTGAAGGCGAGCATGTCGCGCAGCACGCCGGGCGCGATCTTGCAGCCGCAGCCGCCGCCGTGGGCGAGGGAGGTCAGGCGGGGTTCTTCGGCGTCGGTCATGGGCAAGGTCTGGGCGAAACCGGTCGTGAACTCAACGGGTCGAGGCCGGTGATACGGTCGCGCGATGACGCGTTTCCTGCTCGCCGCCGCCGCCGCCCTGCTCTCCGCCGCCCCCGCCGTGGCCCAGCAGGCGCGGACCTGGGCCAATCCAGTGGACGTGGACTACAAGTACAACTTCGAGCAGACGCACCAGGGGATCAGCTACCGCACCGGGGCCGATCCGGTGATCGTCCTGCACCGCGACCGCTACTTCCTGTTCCAGACCTTGGCGGACGGCTACTGGACCAGCGAAGACCTGGTCGACTGGACCTATGTGCAGCCGGACAAGTGGCCGTTCGAGGGGCATGTCGCGCCGGCGGCGGTGTCGGACGGCGAGCGGCTGTACCTGATGCAGTCGGCCTTCGAGCCGCGGCCGCTGCTGGTCAGCGAGCATCCGGAAACGGGGCGTTGGGAGTGGCATACCCGCCAGCTGCCGCCCGTGCCGGGGGCGGTCAGCCGCGGCGAAGAGGGTTCCTACGGCGACGCCGGCCTGCCCGAGGGCAGGCTGCCGCCGGGGCCTTGGGACCCCGGCCTGTTCATCGACGACGACGGCCGCTGGTACCTCTACTGGGGGTCGTCCAACGTCTATCCGATCTACGGCGCGGAGATCGACCCGACCCCGCCGATGCGCTTCCTCGGCGAGCCGGTGGCGCTGGGCCGGCTGGACCCGGAGCGGCACGGCTGGGAGCGGTTCGGGGAGGATCACGCCGGCGGCCTGCCCGACGGCACGGCCATCCGGCCGTTCATCGAAGGCGCGTGGATGACGAAGCACGGCGGGCGCTACTACCTGCAGTACGGAGCGCCCGGGACCGAGTTCAACGCCTACGCCAACGGGGCGTGGGTTTCGGACAGCCCGCTGGGGCCGTTCGAATACGCGGACTACAACCCGATCAGCTACAAGCCCGGCGGCTTCGTCGAGGGCACGGGGCACGGGTCGACCTTTCAGGACCGGCACGGCAACTGGTGGAACACCGGCACCCCGTGGATCGGCCACAACTGGCGCTTCGAGCGGCGCATCGCGATGTTCCCCGGCGGCTTCACTCCGGACGGGGAGATGCATTTCACCAGCCGCTTCGGCGACTATCCGCAGCGCATGCCGACCGGGCCGGTGAGCGACCCCGAGAGCCTGTTCACCGGCTGGTTCCCGCTGTCCTACAAGGTCGAGGCGACGGCCTCCTCCACGCGCGGCGCGTTCACGCCGGACCACGCCGTGGACGAAAACCCGCGCACCTTCTGGGTCGCCGACCGCAACGCCCCCGGCGAGACGCTGACGCTCGACCTCGGCGGGACGAAACGGGTGCACGCGGTGCAGGTGAACTACGCCGACCACGAGAGCGGCATCTACGCCGAGCGGCCCGACATCCGCACCCGCTTCCGCATCCTGTGGTCCCGCGACGGCCAGGACTGGCAGGTCTTCGCCGACCTGTCGGACTCCGAACGCGACCGACCGAACGCCTACATCGAGGGCGCGGCGCCGGTCGACGCCCGCTTCATCCGCTACGAGCACGGCGAGGTCGCCGCCGCCAACCTGGCCATCGCCGACCTGCGGGTGTTCGGAACCACCGACGGCGTCGCGCCGGAGACCCCGTCGCTGCGGGTCGAGCGCGGCGACGACCCGAGGAACGCCACGGCGCGTATCGAGCCGGTGTCGAACGCGCTGGGCTACAACGTCCGCTGGGGCACGGCCCCGGACCGGCTGTTCCAGACCTACCAGGTGTATTTCGACGACCTGAGGGAGATGGACGACCGGCTGGAGGTGCGGGCGCTGACCGCCGGCGTCGACTACTGGTTCGCCGTCGAGGCCTTTTCGCCGAGCGGAGTGTCGCCCCTGAGCCGGCCGGTGCGGGTTCCGGCGCGCTGACGGCTCTGGACGAACCCGACGTCAACGGCCCACAACGGCGACGCTGCAGGAGGCGCCGCCATGGTCATCGTCCACCATCTGAACGACTCGCGCTCGCAACGCGTGCTGTGGCTGCTCGAGGAGCTGGGCGCGGACTATGAGATCCGCCGCTACCAGCGCGATCCGCAGACCCTGCTGGCGCCGCCCGAACTGCGGGCGGTGCATGCCCTCGGAAAGTCGCCGGTCATCGAGCACGACGGCGTGATCATGGCCGAGACCGGCGCCATCGCCGAATACCTGCTGGAGGCCTTTCCGGGCTCCGGCCTGCGACCGGCGGCGGGAACGGAGGCGGCGCGACGCTTCACCTACTGGCTGCACTACGCCGAGGGCTCGGCGATGTCGCCCCTGCTGCTGAAGCTGATCTTCAGCCAGATTCCGAAACGGGTCCCGTGGACGATCCGGCCGGTGGCCCGGGGCATCTCCCGCGGCATGAACGCGCGGATGATCGATCCGCAGATCGCCGCCCACATCGCGTTCTGGGAGGCGGAACTGGCCGGCTCGGGCTGGTTCGCCGGCGCCGACTTCTCGGCCGCCGACATCATGATGAGCTTTCCGCTGGAGGCGGCCGGGTCGCGGATCGGCTTCGGGGCCGACCGGCCGAACTGCCGCAGCTTCCTGTCGCGCATCCACGCCCGGCGGGCCTGGCGGCGGGCGCTGGAGCGCGGCGGCGACTACGCCTACGGGCCCGCCCCGGAATGAACACGATCCGGACCGCAACCCCCTGAAAGTCCCGGCGTTAACGGCGCATGCGCCTCAAGACCATCCAGATCGTCGCCGCCCTGGCCGCCGCCGTCGCCTTCCTGCTCGCCTTCATGGCGGCGGGGGTGGTGTTCGTGTCGACCCTGTTCATGGCCGCCGGACTGGCGGCCGTGGCGTGGCTGGCGTGGAGCCTGATCCGTCAGGTCGGCGCGCGCGGGCGCAAGCCGGCGGGGATGAGTCGCTCCTGACGGGCGCGCCCTTGAACCTTTCCCGTTGGCGCCCTACCCTCTTGGGCCGGTCGCGCGCGCCCAGCGATCCCTGTGCCGAGTCGTCTTTCAGTCGGGCGTAACAAGAAACTCACGACATCATGGAAAAAGTGCCGATGACGGCCGAGGGCTACCGTGTCCTCGACGATCAGCTGAAGCAATTGAAGTCGGTCGAAAGGCCGAACGTGATCGCGGCCATTTCCGAGGCCCGCGAACACGGCGACCTGTCCGAAAACGCCGAGTATCCCGCGGCCAAGGAGCGCCAGGGCTGGATCGAGGGCCAGATCGCCGAGATCGAGGACAAGATCAGCCGCGCCCAGGTCATCGACGTGACCAAGCTGAGCGGCCATGTCGTCAAGTTCGGCGCCACGGTCACGGTCGTCGACGAGGACACCGAGGAAGAGGGCCGCTACCAGATCGTCGGCGAGCACGAGGCCGACGTGAAGGCGGGCCGCATCTCGGTCACCTCGCCGATCGCCCGCGCCCTGATCTCCAAGGAGGTCGGCGACGTGGTCGAGGTCAACACGCCCGGCGGCGTGAAGGCCTACGAAATCCTCAAGGTCGAGTGGAAGTAGGCGCCCACCCGCGTCCGCTTTCGATCCAGGTCGTCTCGGACGGCCGGATCGGCATGGAGAACCAGGCGCTGGGGCTGGCGGAAGCCCTCCAGCGCCTTTCGCCGTGCGAAATCGCCGTCAAACGCGTGAAGTGGCGGCCGGCCTTCGACAAGCTGCCCTCGGCGCTGAAGGACCCATGGATGTTGGACCCGGCGTCCGATCCGGTGTTCCCCGCCGCGGGCGAGGACTGGCCGGACGTATGGATCGCCACCGGGCGGGCGACCCTGCCCCTGTCGCTGGCGGCGAAGCGCCGCTCGGGAGGGCGGACGTTGGTGGTGCAGACCCAGGACCCGCGCTGGCGCGTCGCCGACTTCGACCTGGTGGTGGCGCCCCGGCACGACCGCGTCGAGGGGCCGAACGTGCTGTCGATCACCGGCTCGCCGCACCGGATCACCGCGCAGCGTCTGAGCGACGCGGCTCCGGCCTTCGCCGACCGGCTGGAGCCCCTGCCCCGGCCGCGCGTGGCGGTGCTGATCGGCGGCCGCTCGCGGGCGCACGACCTGCCCGAGGCGCACGCCGCCGATCTGGCCGATCGCATCGCCCGGACGGTGGAGGCGGCCGGCGGCTCGCTGATGCTGACCTTCTCGCGCCGCACGCCCGAGGCGGCGAAGGCCGCGATGACGGCGCGGCTGGCGCGGCTGCCCGGCTGGATCTGGGACGGGACAGGGCCGAACCCCTACTTCGCCTTCATGCACTACGCCGACCACATCCTCGTCACCGAGGACAGCGCCAACATGGCCGCCGAGGCGGCCTCGACCGGCAAGCCGGTGCACGTGCTGCCGATGATTCCGCTCAAGCCCGCCGACAAGTTCGCCCGCCTGCACGCCGACCTGCGCGAGCGCGGCGCGGCGCGGCCGTTCGACGGGACGCTGGTTCCCTGGAGCTACGAACCGCTGGACGAGACGTCGCGGGCGGGGCGGGCGGTGCTGGCCCGGCTGAACGACCGCTAGACGCCGCCGGCCGCGGGCAGCGTCAGTCTCCGCCGCCGCCGTCGGCCCCGTCCGATCCACCGTCGTCGTGGCTTCCGTCGCCGCCGCCGTCCTTGCGGCTCCTGGCGTTCGCCGAGGCCAACATCGCGCTGCCGAGGCCCGCGCCGATGGCCACGCCGAGCGAGAGGCCCAGCGCCAGATTGTCCAGGGCCAGGCCCAGCGCCGTGCCGATCGCGATGCCCGAGCCGATCCCGATCGGCAGGAAGGCCGCGCTTTCTTTCTTCATCCCCGCCTCCCGGAGAACTGTTGACGATGTGCAGCCTAACATCGCGCTCCCGGGAATCAGCGCCTAAATAGGCGCATGAGCACTCCGAGAACCGTCCGCGTCGCCATCATCGGGTCCGGCCCCGCCGGCTGGACCGCCGCCATCTACGCCGCCCGGGCGCTGCTCAGCCCCGTCGTCATCGCCGGCCTGCAGCCGGGCGGGCAGCTGACCATCACCACCGACGTGGAGAACTATCCCGGCTTCGCCGACGTCATACAGGGCCCCTGGCTGATGGAGCAGATGCAGAAGCAGGCCGAGCACGTCGGTACGGAAGTGATCCACGACATCGTGGTCAAGGCCGACCTGTCGCGGCGGCCCTTCCGTCTGACGCTGGATTCGGGGGCCGAGCTGCTGGCCGAGACGGTGATCATCTCGACCGGCGCCCAGGCCAAGTGGCTGGGGCTGGAGAGCGAGGCCAAATACCAGGGCTTCGGCGTCTCGGCCTGCGCCACCTGCGACGGCTTCTTCTATCGCGGCAAGGAGGTCATCGTCGTCGGGGGCGGCAACACCGCCGTCGAGGAGGCGCTGTTCCTGACCAATTTCGCCTCGAAGGTCACCGTCGTGCACCGCCGCGACGAGTTCCGCGCCGAGCGCATCCTGCAGGACCGTCTGTTCGCCAATCCCAAGGTCGAGGTGATCTGGGACTCGGCCATCGACGAAATCCTCGGCGAGACCAGCGACCTGGGCGCCGTCAACGTCACCGGGGCGCGCCTGAAGAACGTCAGGACAGGCGAGACCCGCGAGGTCGCCGCCGACGGCGTGTTCATCGCCATCGGCCACGCCCCGTCGTCGGAACTGTTCAAGGGCCAGCTGGAGATGAACTCGGGCGGCTACCTGCGCGTGAAGCCCGGCACGGCGGCGACGGCCATCGAAGGGGTCTGGGCGGCGGGCGACGTCACCGACGATCTCTACCGGCAGGCGGTGACGGCGGCCGGCATGGGCTGCATGGCGGCGCTGGAGGCGGTGCGCTTCCTCGCCGAACAGGACCACAAGGCCGAGGGCCATCCGATCCCGCACAAGGAAGCCGAGAAGATCGGCGTGTGGTGATCCCGGCTCAGCCAAACAGCTGGAGTTGCGGCGGGGCGTACTGGACCGGACGGCCCGCGCGCCGGCGCAGGGCGTAGTCGACCGCGGTCTGCACGGCGTGTTCGTCGGTGGGCTTGGACAGCACGCCGATGGTGCCCGCCACCCCGTCGCGGACCATGCCGGGGTTGGCGGTCATGAACAAGACGGTGACGCCGTGGCTCTGGCCCAGCTCCCGGCCGAGGTCGATGCCGGTCGGGCCGTCGGACAGGTGGATGTCGACCAGCGCCAGATCCACCTCGGTCTCGCGGATGAGGTTGCGCGCCGTGCGGGCGTCGCCGGCGATCCCCGCCACCTCATGGCCGAGATCCTCCAGCACGAAGCGCAGCTCCATGGCCACGAGCGCTTCGTCTTCAATGATCAGGATGCGGGCAGTCATGCGGAGAGAGGCGGACGGGTCAGTTTCTGTTCGATACCCATAGCGGGCGTCGGGTGAACGTGCGGTTTCGATCGCGGTTTCAGGCCTGTGTCTGCCCTGCGACATTTAGCGCCGCGCGACGCCGCGACAGGGCGGTGGCCGGCAGGTCTGCGACAAGGCGGAGGCCCAGGGGGGTCCAGTCGCGCGTCAGCCGCCCGCCCAGCTGACCCTCGACCGAAAGGGTCGCCAGGGCGGTGCCGAATCCGGTTTCGCCCGGAGGCCCGGCGACCGCCGGACCGCCATGCTCGCACCACTCCAGAATGAAGCGGTCGCCAGCGTGACGGGTGGTCAGGTCCACCCAGCCGCCCTCGACCGAGAGCGCGCCATACTTGGCGGCGTTGGTGGCCAGTTCGTGGAACAGCAGGGCGACCGAGGTGGCGGCCTGGTCGTCGAAGCTGGCGTCATCGCCCGAAAGCCGCACCCGCGCCGCTCCGTCAGGCCCGGCGTAGGCCTTGAACAGGTCGGCGAGGAAGGCGTGCAGCGTCATCGACCCGACCATCGGCCGCGACGTCTCGGTGTGCGGCCGGACGAATTCGTGGGCGCGGGCCAGCGCGTTGATCCGCGTGCGCACGGCGGCGGCGAAGGCCTTGGCCTCGGGGAAGCGGCGCGCCGACAGGGCGATCAGGGCCGAGACCACGGCGAAGATGTTCTTGATGCGGTGGCTGAGCTCCTGGCTGAGCAGCTCCTTGGCCCGCTCCATGCGCTTGAGGTCGTCGATGTCGGTGCAGGTGCCGTACCAGCGCACGATGCGGCCGGCCTCGTCGCGCAGCGGCATGGCGCGGCCGAGGGTCCAGCGATAGACGCCGTCGTGGCGGCGCAGGCGGTACTCGATCTCGTACGGCTCGCCCGTCTCCAGCGACTCCTGCCAGCGCGCCCGGGCGCGGGCCTGGTCGTCGGGGTGGAACATGCCGTTCCAGCCCTCGCCGTCGGTCGAGCCCTCCGGCATGCCGGTGAACTCGTACCAACGCGCGTTGTAGTAGTCGTGGAAGCCGTCGGGGCGGGTCGACCAGACCATCTGCGGCATGGCGTCGGCGATGGCCTCGAGGGCCTCGAACCGGTCGCGTTCGCGGAGCTGGCGGCGAAGTGAGCTGTCGGTGTCTGGCAAGCGCTGGCCTCTAGCGGCGCGGTGCGCCGGTCCCCCGCTGCTAAATGCCGATCGGGGCAAGGCGTTGCAATGGAAGGCGAAGTCGCTCAGGCGGCGGGGCGGCCGACCTCCTCGACCGCCATCGGGACGACGCCGGGGACGGTGACGGCGGGGGCCGGGGCGGGCGCGGGAGCCGGGGCCTCGAAGGCGGCCATGCGCTCGTTGATGGCGGCGATGTCCTCGGGCGTGGCCTGGCGGCGGCCGCCCAGTGAGGCGACGCCGACGACGCGGGTCTGGCCGTCGACGACCACCGTGCGGACGGCCTCCTCCCCGGCCGGGGCCTCGGCCTCGGTGTCGGCGGCGAGCTGCAGGCGCGGGCGGGCGAAGCGGGCTTCGTCGATGACCGGCTCGCGCCCGGCGTAAGCCTGCCGGAAAGCCGACGGCTCGCCGTAGATTCCCTTCCAGCGGTAGAAGATGTGCGCGCCGATGCGGGTCAGCCGGTTCAGCGTCGGGGCCCACCACGGGCGGACGTAGTCGGCGTGGTAGTGGGTGGCGGTGCCGACACGGGCGGCGACATGGCCGGCGAGTGCGCGGTCGGCCACCTTCTGGGCCCGGTCCCAGGCCCAGCGGACCGGCGCGAAGGCCAGCGAGCCGTCGCAGGTGAAGCTGAACTGGCAGCCGGTCGTGCGCTCGGCCCCCTCGAACACCACGCCACAGATGCTGTTGGCGTAGTTCGGGTCGCGCACGCGATTGAGCACCACCTGGGCGACGGCCTCCTGGCCCTCGGTCGGCTCGAGCGCCGCCTCGTAGTAGATGGCCTGGGTCAGGCAGCGCCGGGCGCGGCGGCGATCCTCGGCGGACGCCGGCCGGAACTCGAACGGACGCGCCGTGCGGAGCAGGCCGGCGGCGTCCGGCGTGGCGGCGTTGAGGCGGATCGCCTCCAGGCCGCTGGCCCCGAAGTCGAGCGTCGGCTTGCCGGCGAGGGTCAGGCTCTCCCAGCCCGGGGTCAGGCCGTAGAGGGCGGCGTGGCGCTCGCCGGGGTCGTGACGCAGGGCGATGGCCAGCTGCGACGGGGTCATCCGCGCGGTGATGGCGGCCAGCCCCTTGTCCGACAGGTCGCCACGGGTGAGCTGCCGCACGACCTCGGCGCGCCGGTCGATCTCGGGGCGCGGAGTGGACGACGCGGCCATGGCGAGGCCGACGGCCGCCAGCGCCGCCGGGGCCGCGGCGGCCAGGCGTCGGGTCGTCCTGCGCACTCTCGTCCAGTCGATGGGCAAATCCGGATCCCTTGCGGCGCGACGGCGCCGCTCGTGCATGTGCCAGTGAAGCGCGGCGCTTTTCAGGCGGGAAAGCGCCGTTAGGTCAAGGGGGCGCGGCGGTTCGGCCTTGCCGGAACGGACGTCCGTGGGTCAGGGTCATGGTCGCTCCGTGGCGCGGCGGCGGATCGATCCGCGCCGGTGGCGACCCGGCGCGGACCGGCGGATGGAGGGATCCGCCAGTCCCGGAACGCAAAACGGAGCAGGGCGTTGCTGTAGGTTCGCGTACGCGCGGAGCGGGGGGTGAATGGGCGCGGTCGCGGTCTTTCGACGAATTATCGACATCGATGCGGGCGTCAGTCGTCTGGCGCGGATGCGCCGGCGGCCGTGGTGGGCCTCGGTATTGATCGGCCTCGTCTGCGCGGCGGCGATGCTGCTGCTGCGCAAGGCCCTGTCCGGCTTCTACGCCGAGGTCACCGGCTTCATGATCCTGCTGCCGGCGGTCATCGCGGCGGCGCTGGCCGGAGGCCGGGTGGCGGGTCTCGTCGCCCTGTTCACCTGTCTCTTCGGCGGCTGGGCGGTGGTCGGTCTCGACACGATCGGCGCCGGAGTGGGCACCCGGATGGGGGTGGTCGCCACCACCAACTTCATCGTCGTCGGCCTGTTCGCGACGGTGGTCGCGGCGGCCCTGCGCAAGGCGCTGTGGCGGCTGGACGAATCGGTCGGCCAGTTGCGCGCTTCGCTCGCCCGCATCGACGAAACCGAGGGGCGGCTGCATCTGATCAGCGAACTGGCTCCGGTGATGCTGTGGATGAGCGACCAGACCGGCGCCTGCGTCCATCTGAACGATGCGCTTCGTCGCTTCTGGGGCGTGGAGAGCGCCGCCGGGGAGGTGGATTTCAGCGGTTTCATCCACCCCGACGACCGGGATCGGGTGCTGGCGGCGACCGCGGCGGTGGCGGCCCGTCAGGAGCCCCTCGAGGTCGAGGCCCGGTATCGCCGCGCCGACGGCGCGTGGCGCATCCTGCACACCGACGCCCGGCCGCGCTTCGACGCCGCGGGCGCGTTCAGCGGCATGATCGGGGTCAACATCGACGTGACCGACGCCCGGGCGGCCGAGAGCGCCCTGCGCGAGCGCGAGGCCCAGTTGCAGGCCATGGTCGACCAGGCCTCGGCGGGCATCGCCCGGGTCGCCCTCGATGGATCGATCATCAGCGCCAACGCCCGCTATGCGGAAATCCTCGGCCTGGCGCACGACCAGGTCGCGGGCCTGACCACCGAGGCGGTGAGCCATCCGGAGGACGTCGAGCGGACGCGCAAGGCGCTGCGCGAGGCCCTGCGCAGCGGCGGGGCCCAGCTGGAGAAGCGCTACGTCCGGCCCGACGGTTCGATCGTCTGGGCGGTGATCAGCGTGCGCGCCCTCACCGGCCCGGGCGGCCTGGTCGAGGGCTATATCGCGGTCATCGTCGACATCACCGACGCCAAGGCCGCCGAGGCGGCGCTGCGCGAGAGCGAGGCGCGCTTCCGGCTGATGGCGGACACGGCGCCCTCGCCGGTGTGGCTGACCAATGTCGATGGCGAGGTGGAGTTCGTCAACGAAGCCCTCGTCGAGTTCCACGGCCAGCCCGCGGAAGAAATCCTCGGTCATGTCTGGCGCAGCGCCATCCACCCCGACGACCTCGCCGCGGTCGCCGAGGTCCAGGATGTCCACCGCCCGCGGCGCGAGCCCTATGGTTTCGAGGTGCGATTCCTGCGGGCCGACGGCGCCTGGCGGTGGATGCGCGTGGCGGTGAATCCCCGGTTCGATGCGGACGGGGCCTTCATGGGCTACGTCGGCATGTCGTTCGACGTCACCGACACCCGCGAGGCCATCGACGCGGTCGCCCGCCAGGAGCGCCGCCAGTCCTTCCTGCTGGAACTGACGGATTCCCTGCGCGACCTGACGACGCCGGAAGCCATCATGCTTCGCGTCGAGGAGGCGCTGGGCGCCGAGCTCGGAGCCGCGCGGGTCGGCTACGGCGAAGTCGACCAGCAGCGCGAACTCGTCTTCATGACACGTGACTGGACCACCGGCGCGGTCAGCGCCGAGGGCCGCTTCTCGCTCGAGGACGTGGGCGCGGGCCTGATCGCCGACCTGGCGGAAGGGCGCACGGTCCGCATCCCCGACGTGCGGGAGGACGACCGCACGCGTGGCGCCCTGCCGATGTTCGAGCGGCTGCAAACGCGGTCCCTGATGCGCACACCCCTGATCCGGGGCGGTCAGCTGCGCGCCTTCCTCTATGCGCACGACTCCCGGATCCGGGAGTGGACGGACGAAGAATGCGACCTGCTGCAGGAGGTCGCCGCCCGCACCTGGGCGGAGATCGAGCGCACCCGCGCCGAAGCCGTGGTGCGCGAGAGCGAGGAGCGCTTCCGCGCCATCGCCGACACGGCGCCGGTCCTGATCTGGGTGACCGCGGAGGACCGCAGCCGCGCCTTCGTCAACCAGGCCTATGTGGCCTTCTCGGGCGGGACCTACGAGGAGGCGCGGTTGCTCGACTGGCGCGAGATCCTCCATCCCGACGATCACGACCGCATCGTCGAGGGGTCGCTGGCCGGCGAGGCCACCGGCCAGCCCTTCTCGCTGGAAGGCCGCTACCGCCGACACGACGGCGAATACCGCTGGCTGAAATCGTTCTCGCGTCCGCGCTTCGGGCCGGGGGGGCAGATCATCGGCTTCGTGGGGGTGGCCTTCGACGTCACCGACATGCGGGAATCCCAGGCCCGACTGCTGGAATCGGAAACACGCTTCCGCACCGTGGCCGACAGCGCGCCCGTGCAGATCTGGATGACCGACCCGCAGGGCGACATCGCCTTCGCCAACCGCCGCTACAAGGCCTTCTTCAATGTGGGCGAGGAGAATCTGAAGCAGAGCTGGGCGGCGGCGGCCGAGCACTACGGCCTCCCGGAGTTCAAGGCCGCCTTCGAGGCCACCGTGGACCGGCGCGACCGGTTCGAGGGCGTGATGGAGATCGACCATCCGCAGCTGGGCCGACGCTGGCTGCGCTGCGAAGGCATTCCGCGGTTCGACGGGGCGGGACAGTTCCAGGGATACGTGGGCGCCAACATCGACGTCACCGAGGCCAAGCGCGCCGAGCAGGATCTGAAGCGCATCAACGAACTGCTCGAGGAGCGGGTCGGCGAGGCGCTGGCCGAAAAGGCCAAGGCCGAGGCGGACCTGATGCACGCCCAGCGGATGGAGGCGGTCGGTCGCCTGACCGGCGGCGTCGCCCACGACTTCAACAACCTGCTCACCGTGGTCATCGGCGCGCTGGACATGATGCTGCGCTCGCTCGACGACCCGGCGCGGCAACGCAAGCTGGGCGAGGCGGCGCTGGCGGCGGCCCGGCGCGGCGAGGGTCTGACCCACCAACTGCTGGCCTTCTCCCGCCGTCAGGCGTTGCGCCCCGAGCCGGTGGACCTGAACGGACAGATCCGCGAGAGCGAGCCGCTGCTGCGACGCGCCGTCGGCGAGGCGGTGGAATTCCGCCTCAAGCTCCGCCGCGGCGGCGCCCGGGTTCATGTGGACCCGGCCCAGTTCGAGGCCGCCCTGCTGAACCTCGTGGTGAACGCCCGCGACGCGGTCGGGGAGCGCGGCCGCATCACGGTGCAGACCACGAGCTGCAAGGTGGCGGCGGGCGAAATCCCGGAGCTGCCGGCGGGGGATTATGTCTGCGTGTCCGTGGCGGACAATGGCGCGGGGATGGACGCCGAGACCCTCGGCCGGGCCTTCGAACCCTTCTTCACCACCAAGGCCGTCGGCAAGGGCACCGGACTGGGCCTCAGCCAGGTCTATGGTTTCGCGCGTCAGAGCGGCGGCGGGGTGCGGATCATCTCGGCGGTCGGCAAGGGCACGGAGATCCGCATCTACCTGCCGCCGATCGACGGGGTCGAAACCGCCCTGCCCGCGGCCCTGCCCGAGCCCGGCGACTCCGGCCTGCTGCCCGGACGGCGGCTGCTGCTTGTCGAGGACGACGCGGGCGTCGCCGAGGTGGCCGTCGAGCTGCTCGAGACGCTGGGTCTGGAGGTGAAGACCGTCGACACAGGGCCGCGCGCGCTGGAGGCGCTGGAGGCGGAGCGGTTCGATCTGATGCTGAGCGACGTGGTCATGCCCGGGGGCATGACGGGAATCGAACTGGCCCGGCGCTGCGCCCGGGACTGGCCCGAGATGCGCATCGTGCTGACCTCGGGCTATGCCGGCGAGGACGTCGACCAGGCCATGGCCGGCGCCCCCTGGCCCTTCCTGCGCAAGCCCTATTCGGGCGAGCAGCTGGCGCGGGTGCTGGGCGGGCGCCGGAGCGAGGCGGACTGAGGGCCGGCCCGATTGGGGGCCGGCCGGGCCATCAGCGCTGGCGCGCCTTGCGGGCGGCGTAGCGCGCGTCGCGGCGGGCCTTCTGCTCTTCCTTGCTGAGCTGTTTGCGCGCCTTGCGGTCGGCGCGCTTCTCGGCCTCGATCGCTTCCTGGGCGGCCTGTTCGGCGGCCATGCGGGCGGCGTCCTTCTCGGCCTTCTCGCGGCGGGCTTCGGCCTTGGCCAGCTCGTGCTGCTGGCGCAGCGCCTCCTTCTCGGCGGCGCGCTTCTCGGCCAGCTTCTCGAACTCGGGGTCGGGCGCGGCGGGCTTCGGCTTGAAGCGGGCGAGCAACGCCTTCTTGGCTTCCTGCTGGGCGGCGAGACGGTCGGTGAAGGCGGTCTGTTTCAGATCTCTCATGCGAGGGGTCGTCGTATCCTTGATCGGGTTTTCGGATGCAGGCGAGCGCGGGACGAGCGGCGCTCAGTCCCGGGCGGGTCGGCTAACCCCATATGGGGACGGAATGCAAGTTTTCGAGAGCCCGCACGGCGCCGCGGAGCTCCGGGTGTGTCAGTTCGGCTTCTCGGCGTGGCCGACGGCGGCGCCCGCCGCGCCGCCCACGGCGGCTCCGACCGGCCCGGCCACGAGGGCCCCGGCGACGGCGCCGGTGGCCGCCTTCTGTTCGATGGTCGCGCCGCAGGCGGCGGTCACGAGGGCCAGGCCGGCGACGGCCAGAACGGTGGTGAAGCTGCGCATGTGAGTCTCCTGTGCCCCGCCAAACGCCAGCGTGGCCGCAACGGTTCCGGAATGAGACTTCAGTTGATGCATCACGCCCGAACATCGGCTTGACTACAATGCGCGCGGCGAGGTCAAGCGATAAGCTGATATCGCCCACGCTCGTGATGAACGCGTGCATCCGAATACAGTATACGCTGCGGCGACTGTGCCCGGCTCGCGTCGGAGGCGAAAGAAAACTATCCACATACATCGCCGCCTCCCGGCGATGTTGCGTCGCACCAGAATCTTGCGAATCGACCACATTGGCGCCACAAACGGCTGGCTAAAGGCCGCCTCCTCGATGTCCGGCCCCTTCGCCGAGCGTCGTTACTGCCGCAGCCGGATCGCGACCCTGGGTCGCCCGGCGGCGAGACTACCCGGGGGCGGCATCGCGCCCTGCCGAACAGGACCGAGCCGTTGCCGAATCCCTCGCAGACGCGTGCGACCCCGACTGCCGATCACGTGGCCCGGATTCGGCCCGCGACGGCGGCGGCGCTGTTCGGCGCGTTGCTGGGACTGGGCGTCGGCGGAGCCTGGCTGGGCGGCGCGGCGGCGAAGGCCTCGAC
>JAEYTA010000203.1 GCA_023434265.1 Pseudomonadota bacterium | reverse complement strand
GCGCGTCGAGACGTCCGCGTCGGCGGGCATGATCTCGGACGGGCCGGGTTCGAGCAAAACATCGTCGAAGGTGAGCCCTTCGCGAATCTCCATGAGGAGCCTCCGTTTTGCGGGCCGCGTATAACCGCGTCACCGCAGGAACCGCAAGGCCCCGTCGCGCCTATCGTTCCGATAAGAACATTTGCCTTGCGGAACCGGGCGGCCGCGCCCCATCTGGAACGACATGGTCCGATTGCTCATCAGCACCGCCCGCCAGCTGGCGCTCAAGATCGCCAGCTATGGCGTGATGCACCTGGTGGTCGCCATCCTGGTGGCCTTCGCCATCACCCGCGACTGGCGCCTCGCCCTCGCCGTGGGCCTGGTCGAGCCCTTCTTCCAGACCATCGCCTATTCGATCCATGACCGGGTCTGGCACCGCATCGAACGTCGGCGGATGCTGTCCGGGCTGGAGGAGGCGTCGGAAGCGTTCACCGCCCGCCTCGAGGTGATGTCGGCGCACGAGCAGAGCCGCGCCCACGGCCATCACGGCCACAGTCACGCCCTGCCCCGCTCGCTGAAGCAGGTGGCGCTTAAGACCATGACCTACGGGGCCATGCACTTCACCGTGGCCGTGCTGGTCGCCTTCGCCCTGACCCGCGACCTCGGCACGGCGCTGGCCATCGGCATCATCGAGCCGCTGGTGCAGACGGTGTTCTTCACCGTGCATGACCGGGTGTGGACGCGGATCGAGGCGCGGCGCGAGCGGCGGCGCAACGCCCTGGCCGGAGCCTGAACGCCTACTTCCTGCCCGTCGCCACCAGATAGACCTCCGACGAGCCCTTGCGGCTGGCCTTGGGCTTGATCGGGCGAACGTCCTCGAACTCGGCGCGCAGGCGGGCCAGCACGCCGCCGGCGTCGCCGCCCTGGAAATTCTTGGTCACGAAGGCCCCGCCCGGCTTCAGGTTGCGGATGGCGAAGTCGGCGGCGATCTCGATCAGGGCGATGATCTTCAGGTGGTCGGTCTGACGGTGGCCGACGGTGTTGTGGGCCATGTCGGACAGCACCAGATCCGGCGCGCCGCCCAAGGCCTCGATCAGCTGACGGTCCACGCCCGGGTCGGTGAAGTCGGCCTGGATCAGGGTCGCGCCCGGAATCGGCTCGATCATCAGCAGATCGACGCCGACCACGGCGGCCGCGCCGCGATCCAGCGCCACCTGCACCCAGCCGCCGGGCGCCGCGCCGAGGTCGACGACGCGCGAGCCCTTGCGGATCAGATGCAGCCGGTCGTCGATCTCCATCAGCTTGAAGGCGGCGCGGCTCCGCCAGCCCTCGGCCCGGGCCCGCTCGGACCATTCGTCGGCCAACTGGCGCTTGATCCACTGCTGGCTGGACATCGACTTCTTGTCGGCGGTTTTGATCTTCAGGCCCATACCGCGTCCGGCCGCCGTGCCGCCGGAAGGCGGGCGCACCATGCGGCGGCGTTCGGGCTTGGGATCGTCTTCGGACATCGGCCGCTTATGTCATCCGCCGCCCGCCGACGGAAGGCGCGCGCTCCAGCCGTCGCACGCCACCTCGACGTTCGGCGGAACGATATCCGACAAGGCGTTGTAATCCATGTCGATGTGCAGATTGGTCAGCACCGCCTTCCTCACCCCGGCCCGCGCGATCCAGCCAAGGGTGCGGTCGAGGTGGGTGTGGGTCGGGTGGGGCGTGTAGCGGAGGGCGTCGACGATCCACAGGTCGCAGCCGGCGACGGCCGCGAAGGCGGCGTCGTCGAGGTCGGAAACGTCGGGGGAATAGGCCACGGAACCCAACCGGTAGCCGACGGAACGGATCGGGCCGTGGGCCTGGTCGAAGGTGACGACCGGGATCGGGCCGCCGGGACCGTCGACGGCCCAGGCTTCGCCATGCGGCGGCAGGTCCCGCGCCTCGAGGATGGCCGGGTAGCCGTTCACGCTCTCGAAGATGTAGGCGAAGCGCCGTGTCAGCGCAGCGCGGGTGGCGGCGTCCATGAAGGCGGGAATGCGCCTGCGCGCGCGGCCCGCGAAGACGCGCAGGTCGTCGACGCCGTGGGTCTGGTCGGCATGATCGTGGGTGTAGAGAACAGCGTCGACGTGGCCGACCCCGGCGGCGAGCATCTGCTGGCGCAGGTCGGGCGAGGTGTCGACCAGCACGCTGGTGACGCCCCCCGGGCCGTGGCGGCGGACGAGCAGGGAACAGCGCAGGCGGCGGTTCTTCGGCTCGGCCGGATCGCAGGCGCCCCAGTCGCCGTCGCCGCGAGGGACGCCGCCGGACGAGCCGCAGCCAAGGACGACCACCTCCAGCTCGCTCGCCGCCGCGGTCATGCCGCGCTCCCGCCTGCGGGCCTCGGGATGCGGTCGAACAGGGCGAAGAAGGCCTCGGTGGTGCGCGCCTCCGTCTCGTCCCGCGACCAGCCGCGAATCTCCGCCAGCTTGTCGAGCACGTGGACGACATAGGCCGGCTCGTTGCGGCGGCCGCGGTGCGGCACGGGCGCGAGGTAGGGGCAGTCGGTCTCGACGATGATGCGGTCGGCGGGCATGGCCGCCACAATCTCGCGCACCTCGCCGGCCGCCTTGAAGGTGGCGATGCCGGAAACCGAGAACCACGCGCCGAGTTCCGCCGCCTTTTCCGCCAGTTCCGGGCCGGACGTGTAGCAGTGCATCAGGAAGCGGAACGGCGCCCTCGACTGCTCTTCCTTGAGAATGGCGGCCATGACTTCGTCGGCCTCGCGCGTGTGGACGACAAGCGGCAGGCCGGTGCGCCGCGCCGCCTCGATGTGCGCGCGGAAGACCCGCGCCTGCACGTCGCGGGGGCTGAGGTCGTAATGGAAGTCCAGCCCGCACTCGCCCACGGCCACCACCTTGGGCCTCTCCGCCAGTTCGACCAGCCGATCCGCGGTCAGTTCGGCGTAGTGGCGCGCCTCGTGCGGATGGACGCCCACGGTGGCCCAGATGTCCTTGTGCGCCATGGCCAGACCGTGGGTCGCCTCGAACGTGGCCAGCCGGTCGGAGATCTCGACCATCAGCCGCACCCCGGCCTCGCGGGCGCGGACGATGACGGCGTCGCGATCCTCGTCGAACTGGGGCGCGTGCAGGTTGACGTGGCTGTCGATGATCATCCGGACGCCGCCTTGGTGCGCTGCAGGTCGGCCAGGGCGCCGGCCAGCACGTCGCCCCGGTCGAGATTTATGGCCGCCGTCCGGTCCGGCAGCTCCGACAGCCGGCTCCACAGTTCGGCCCAGCGCGCGCCCGACGCCCCCTCCTCCAGCGCCCGCACCTTCACGGCGGCGATCAGCCGGTCCATCAGCACCTCGAAACGGGCCTGACCCTCGGGGCCGCGGAACTTGTCGGCCACGGCCAGGGCCTCGGCGCGATCGATCCGGTCGGCGGCGACCCAGGCCTGGGCCAGCTGGTCGGCCTCCAGCGTTGCGCCGGAAGCCAGGGCCAGCGCCTGCCCCGGCGAGCCGGCGGCCATGGCGGCGATGCGGGCGGCTTCGGCCGAGGTCACGCCGGTCCGGTTGCGGACCAGCTCCTCCAGCGCGTGAGCCGGCCAGACCGGAAAGGCCAGCCGCCGGCAACGCGAGCGGATGGTGGCCAGCAGCCGACCCGGCGCATGGGTGACGAGAAGCAGCAGGCCCCGCTCCGGCGGCTCCTCAAGAACCTTCAGCAAGGCATTGGCGGCGTTGAGGTTAAGGTCGTCGGCCGCGTCGACGATAGCGACCCGCGCCTGGGCCTGTGACGGGCTCTTGGAAAAGAATTCCGGCAGCTCGCGCGCCTGGTCGACGGAGATGGACTTCCTGGTCTTGCCGCCTTCCACCGCCCGCTCCAGCACCAGCAGGTCGGGGTGGGACTGGGCCGAGATCAGCCGCGCCACCGGGTCCGAGGGGCTGGTCCCGAGCAGGCCGCGCGACGGGTCGGGCGCGGCCCCCAGCAGGCGACGCGCCGCGCGGTAGGCGAAGGTGGCCTTGCCGGAGCCCTCGACGCCGCAGAGCAGCCAGGCGTGATGCAGCCTGCCCTTGCGCCGGGCGTCGAGGAAGGCGGCCTCGGCGGCGGCGTCGGGAACGAGATCGAAGCGGTCGCGGGGATGTTCGCTCACAGCAGCCGGCCCTCGACCGCCGCCCACACCCGGTCGGCGACCGCGTCGAGCTCGCCGTCGGCGTCGATGATCACGCAGCGTTCCGGATGGGCGGCGGCGATGTCCCGGAAGCCCCGGCGCAGCCGTTCGTGGAAGGCCAGACCCTTGGATTCGAAGCGGGTCTCGAACAGCCCCCGCCCGAAGGCCCGCTCCAGGCCCAGCTCCACCGGCAGGTCGAAGACGAGGGTCAGGTCGGGCTGGGTCGCGCCGACCACGGCGGCGTCCAGCGTCTCGATGAAGTCGGCCGCCACCCCGCCGCCCGCGCCCTGGTAGGCGCGGCTCGAATCGGCGAAGCGGTCGCACACCACCCAGCGTCCCGCCGCCAGGGCCGGGCGGATGGTCCGCTCCAGATGGTCCGAGCGGGCGGCGAACATCAGCAGGGTCTCGGTCATCGCCGACCATCGGCCGGCGTCGCCGTTGAGGGCGAGGTTGCGGATCTCCTCGGCGCCCTCGGAGCCGCCCGGTTCGCGGGTGTGCAGCACCTCGAGGTCGCGGCCGCGCAGGGCCTCGACCAGCCGCGCCGCCTGGGTCGACTTGCCGGTGCCTTCCCCGCCCTCGAAGGTGATGAATCTGCCCTGGGTCACGGGGGGCACAATGGCGGCCCCGCCCGGGTTCGCAAGACCTCAGACGCCCGAGACGGTCGTCGCTTCGGGATAACCCCGCGACATCACCGCGCGGCGCGAGCGTTCGGCCGCGTCGGCGTCCGGCCACGGCCCCACCAGCACCCGGTACGCGCCCGGGCCGGCGACGTCGACGGTGGCGCTGCCGCCGAGATGGTCGGCGGCGCGCCGCGCCGCGCGCGCGTCGGCCCAGGTCCCGGCC
>JAEYTA010000192.1 GCA_023434265.1 Pseudomonadota bacterium | reverse complement strand
AGCTCTGGCTGGACGGGGGGCACAACCCGCACGCCGGCCGCGCGCTGGCCGCGACCCTGGCGGAGCGCCAGGCCCGCGCGCCGCGGCCGACCGCCCTGGTCGTCGGCATGCTGGCCAACAAGGACGCCGGCGGCTTCTTCGCGGCCCTGGCGGATTCGGGAGCCTCGGTGTTCACCGTGCCGTTCGAGGGAGGCTGCGCCGAGCCGGACGCGCTGGCCGCCGTAGCCCGCGGCTGCGGCCTCGGGGCCCAGCCGGCGACCGACGTCGGCCATGCCTTGACGCAGACCCTGCGCCTCGGCGCCGGCCGGGTGGTGATCTGCGGCTCCCTGTACCTCGCCGGAGAGGTGCTGGGCGCGGCGCCGGAGACGTGGCCGGTCTGAGCCCTACTGGTCCGGCATCCGCACGCGCTGATTGTCGCGCATGAACTCTCGCGTGGCCTGGTCCTGAACGCCCTGGCGCGGCACGTCGCGGCAGACGCGGGTGCGCCGGTTCGACCCGATCGTGGTCTCGAACCGGCAGACCCGGCGGGTCTCAGGCTCCTGCTGCGGCTGGGCGGCGGTGGCGTCGACCGGCGGAAGGGGCGTGGCCGCCTCGGGAACGGTCTGCGGCGCGCTCTGGAGCGGCGCGAGTCCGAGCGTCAGCGCGGCCAAGGTAGCGACGAACATGGAATGCGATCCTGAAGGGTGGGAGGCGGCCTCAACCTAACGTTCAGAGAACGACGCTTGCAAGCGCCGCCGTCGTCAGCCGTTCGGACCGCCGGGGGTCGGCGCCGCGCCACCGTCGGGGAAGCGGATGCGCTGGTGCGAGCGCATGAACTCCCGGGTCTGCTGGTCCTGGAACGAGCCCGAGCGCGGGACGTCGCGGCAGACGCGCTGCTGCATGTTGGAGCCCGTGGCCCGCTCGAGGCGGCACACCCGTCGTGTCGCCGGTTCCTCCTCGTCGCGGCGGGCCTCCGCGGGTTGCGGCGTCGCGGCGATCACCGCGACCTGGCCGGAGCCGGCTTCGGGGGTCGCGGCCATGAAGGCGGCGGCAAGCAAGGCGACGATCGACATGGGAACCTCCTCGGGTTCGTGACGGCCCCTTCAGCAGAACACCGATCCGCCCCCGTCGCAAGCGCGGCGATCGTCAGGCGGCGGCCGCGATTCCCGCCTCGGCCAGCCATTCCACGATCTTGCCTTTGGGCATGGCGCCGACCTTCATCGAGGCCAGCTGGCCGTCCTTGAACAGCATCAGGGTGGGGATGCCCTTCACACCGAGGCGCGACGGGGTCATCGGACTGTCATCGATGTTGACCTTGGCGATGGTCACCTGACCGGCCAGCTCATCGGAGATCTGTTCGAGCGCGGGGCCGATCTGCTTGCACGGTCCGCACCATTCCGCCCAGAAGTCGACCAGCACGGGCTGGGACGCCTTGAGCACATCCGTTTCGAAGCTGTCGTCGGTGACCTTGACGGTGGCCATCTGCATTCTCCTCTGCCCCGGCCGGCGGCCGCGGGCGTGCACTGACGGGCCGGCCACTGTGCAGTGATTCCGGCGTTCGCGACGCATGTGGGGCGAAGCGCCGCGCAAATCAACGCGCCGCGCGCGCGGCTTCCAGCAGGGCGCGCGGGATCGGGGTCAGCCGCGGCCCGTCGGTCCATACCAGCGCGGCTTCCACCGGTCGGTCGGGGTAGAGCTGCTCCAGCACCGCGACGTAGGCCGCCAGCTGAAGGATGTAGGCCGGGTCGGCGTCCTCGGCGCGGTCGGGAGCCGGGCGGTTGGTCTTGTAGTCGACCACCAGCACCCGCTCGGGGGTCACCACCAGCCGGTCCATGCGGCCGGAGATGCGCATGCCCGGCGGCAGGTCCGGCGCCGTCCCGACGAGGGCGACCTCGGCCCGCGAGCCGGGGCCGAACACGGCCGAGAAGCGGGCGTCGTCGAGCACGCCGAAAGCCGCCGAAATCATCTCCTCCCGCTGGCTCTCGCTCAGGTCGCGTTCGCGGGACAGAAGCGCGTGCGCGACGTGGCGGCGGCGATCCGCCGCCACGTCCGGCAGTCGTTCGAGCAGGCGGTGGATCAGGTCGCCGCGGCGGTAGCGGCCGAGGCCGCCGGCGGTCTCCAGCGGCGAAGGCGCGGCGGAACGGGCCGTTTCCTCCAGCCGGGACGGCGAGGCCCAGCGCACCCCGGCCTCGCGGGGCGGCGCGGCTGACAACCAGGCCGTCGGGACGAAGGCGGCGGTCGGCGCGGCCCCGGCCGGCGGGAGACGGCGCGGATCGGCGCCGAAGCGGCGGGCGGGCCCGGAGGCGGTCTCGACCGCGCGCACCCCCTCCAGCCGCCCGAACGCCCCGGCGACAGGGCCCCACCAGGCCTTCACGTTCTCGATCTTGCGGTTGCTGGCCAGCCGACCGCCGATGATCAGGCGATCCCGGGCCCGGGTCAGGCCGACGTAGAGCAGGCGCAGCGACTCCTCCTCGGCCTTGCGCTTGCGCAATTCGCGGGCGGCGGCCGAGGCCTCGCAGTCGCGGCCGGCGGCGCCGCACCACAGGAAGCCGCCCTCCTCCGTCTCCAGCAGGGCGTCGCCGTGGGGATCGCTGAAGATGGTGTCGGGAAGGATGACGATCGGCGCCTCCAGCCCCTTGGAAGAGTGGGCCGTCATCACGCGCACCTCGCCGCGCGGCTCGTCCATCTCGCGCTTCACGGTCTGGTCGATCGTTCCGAGGTAGGCGCAGAAGCGCTCCAGATCGGTCAGCCCGCGGCCTTCGGCGGCGCGGGCCTGGTCGAGGAAGGCGTCCAGGGCGTCGGCGGCCTCGGCCCCCAGCCGGGTCACGAAGCGCTGGCGGACCGTGAGGCCGCGGCCGTCACGGCGGTTGAGCAGGCGGGCGAACAGGTCGAAGGGCGTGTGCTCGCGCGCCGACTTGCGCAGCCAGCGCACCAGAACCCGGGCGTCGGTCCACTCGGGCCGTTCATCGGCGCGGGCGCGCAGGGCGCTCCACAGCGTGCCCCTCCGTCCCTGGGCGAGATCGAAAAGGCCTTGTTCGTCGACGTCGCAGAGGGGGCTGCGCAGCACCCCGGCCAGGGTCAGGTCGTCGTCGCGGAACAGGGCGGCGCGGGCGAGCGCCAGAAGGTCCTCGAACACCGGATGCTCGGCCAGCTTCAGACGGTCGGCTCCCGCCACCGGTACGCCGGCGCGCTTGAGCGCGCGCAGCACCTCCTCGAACATGGCTCCGCGCTTGCGCACCAGGACCAGGACGTCGCCCCAGCCGGCGGCGCGCCAGGCCTTGCGGTCGGGGCTGTGCGGATCGTGCACCGCCTCGCCGCCCTCCACGATGGCGCGAACCTCGGCGACGATGCGCTCGGCCACCTCGCGGCGGGCCCCGCGGCCCTCGCCGGCGTCGACCGGTTCGTCCCAGGCGCGCCGGTCCACGCCGGGACGTTCCTGCAGCTCGGGCCAGAAGTCGATCGTTCCGGGGCCGTCGTCGCGGCCGGCGACATGCTCGATCACCGGGTCGGCGGGGTCGCCGGCGAGACCGCGGCCGGGACTGAGGGCGGCGGCCATGTCGGGCGTGGCGAAGACGGCGTCGACCAGTTGCAGCACCTCCTCGGTCGAGCGCCAGGACTTGACCAGCGGCACGGCGCGGAACTCGCGCTCCGCCGCCGTGGCTATGCGATCATAGGCCTGGCTTTCGGCCAGCAGGCGCTCGGGCGCGGCGCCCTGGAAGGAGAAGATCGACTGCTTCTCGTCGCCGACCACGAAGACGGTGCGCTGGCGGCCGTCTTCGCGCGCGCCGGCGCCGGCGAAGAATTCCTCGGTGAGCGCGCGGGCGATGTCCCACTGTTCGGGCGAGGTGTCCTGGGCCTCGTCGATCAGCAGGTGATCGACGCCGCCGTCCAGCTTGTACAGCACCCAGGCGGCGCCTGGGCCGTCGGTCAGCAGGTGGCGGGCGGCGACGATCAGGTCGGCGAAGTCCAGCGCGCCGGCCGAGGCCTTGGCCGCCTCATAGGCCTGGGCGTAGACGCCGGCCAGGGTGAGGGCGCGGACTGTGTCGCGGGCGACGTGGGCGGCGCGGATCCGCTCCGCGACGACCGCGAGCCGCGCCTGCTCTCCCGCCAGCCAGTCGCACAGGCCGGGCTCGGCCTTGGCCGCGGCGCTCTTCACGCACCAGCTGGCGACATCCCCCTTGGCGGTGAACAAGATGGCGGCGAGATCGTCGAACCGGGCCGTCCCCCCCCGCGCAGCCTCGACGAAGGCGGCGATGCGCGCGGCGCGCTCGCGGTCGCCGGCGGCGGTGGCGCGCGACAGGGCCGTGGCGGCCCACAGCCAGCGTTCGGGATCGAGGCGTCCGGGGTCGACCGCCGCCGACTCCAGCGCCTCGGGATCAGCGCTCGCAGCGTCGTCGAAGCCGAGCGTCCGGGCCACAGCGTCGGCCAGGCCTGTCAAGCCGCCGCTGTGGGCGACGTAGGCGGCGAGGTCGGCGCGCCGCGCCTCGAAGGTGGCGAACATCCCCTCGAAGGCGTCGTGGTGCAGCGCCTCGCTCATCGCCTCATAGGCCTCGGACAGGCCGGGATGGTCGCCGGTCAGGGAGGCGCGGGCCACCGCCTCTCGGGCCACGGCGGCGATGGCGGCCGCCTCGACGTCGTCGATGACGCGGAACCGGGGCGAGACCCCGGCTTCGACGGGGAAGCGGCGCAGCAGCTGTTCGCAGAAGGCGTGGATGGTCTGGATCTTCAGCCCGCCGGGCGTTTCGAGGGCGCGGGCGAACAGGGCACGGGCGCCCGACAGCCGGGGGGGGGCGTAGTCATCGGCAGACCTGCCCTCCAACCGGGCGAGATCGGCGCGCAGCTCGTCGTCGTCGGCCACCGCCCAGCGGCCGAGGCGCTGGTACAGGCGGCGCTGCATCTCGGCGGCGGCGGCCTTGGTGAAGGTCAGGCACAGAACGGCGTCGGGGCGCGAGCCGTCGAGCAGCAGGCGGGCGACGCGGTTCACCAGGGTCGTGGTCTTTCCCGAGCCGGCGTTGGCCATGACGAAGGCGTTGAGGCGCGGGTCGGCGGCGATGTCCTGGGGCGGACGGGACAGGTCGTGCGGGCTCATTCGCCACCCTCCGCATCCTCGGCGACCGACCATTCGCGGACGCGGGCGAGGTGGTCGTAGTCGGACACCGCACGCTGGGCGAACTGGGGCGCGCTGCGGGAGATGAAAGCGCGGTTCGGATCCTCATAGGCGACGATCAGGCGCTTCAGACCGTCCATCGCCTCGTCGACGGTCTGGGCCACCGGCTGTGGGTCGCGCTTCTGGGCGTCGCCGCCGCGATCGACCTCGACGGCCGGCGGGCGACGGCCGGTGACGGTGATGTAGAGCAGCTGGCCGGGCTCGACGGGCCCGATCTGCGCGAAGCCGCCGGCGCGGGCGATGGCGGCGGTCAGGGACAGCTGCGGCGAGAAGCCGGTGCGCACCTGTTTCCAGCTGGGGGCGCCGCCGGTCTTGAAATCGATCACCGTCAGACGGCCGTCTCGAACCTCCAGCCGGTCGGCGCGGGCGCTGAGGCGGAAGGGCTCGCGCGGGGCATCGATGTCGATCACGCCGCGCTGTTCGATCAGCACCGCGGCGCCGTCGGCCCGGCGCGCGGTCTCGAACTCGACGGCCCAGGCGCCGAGATTGCGGGCCAGGGCGGTCTCGCGGGCGAGGGCCGCCGCCGGCATGCCGCCCGCGCTGAGCTGGTCGAGATAGAAGCCCTCGAAGGTCACGGCCGCATCGGCCGGATCCAGGGCGGGCCAGGCGCGGGCGAACTGCTCCAGGGCGGCGTGGATGGCGGTGCCGCGCAGGCGGGCGTCGACACGCTCGTCGGGCCGAGGCAGCGCCTCCAGGTCGAGGATGGAGCGGGCGTAGGTGGCGTAGGGGTCGCGCACCCATTCCTCGACGCGGGTCACCGATAGCCGGCGGGGCCGCAGCGCCAACGGCGGGGTCGGGGCGGGGCGAGGCGCGGGGCCGAGGCTGGGCGGCGGGGTCGGATCGCGCGCATCGAGGGCGCGAGCCATGGCCAGAACGTCGGGGCGACCGGGCAGCGCGCGGCCGGCGCCGCCGACGAGGGTCTCAAGCCGCCACAGCCAGCGCGACTTGACCGACGGCTGGCCGCCGCGGCGCTCGGTGTGGAGGAGAATGACCTCCGGGGCGCAGGCCGCTTGGGCGAAGTCGTGCGCCGACAGGCCGATGCGGCGTTCGGGCGGCGGCAGCCCCAAGGTCCTGCGCATGGGCCGGGACAGGAAGGGATCGATCGGCGCGCCATGCGGCCAGACGCCTTCCTCGACCCCGGCGAGGATCATCCGGTCGGCGCGCACCAGCCGCGCCTCGATGGCGCCGAGGATGCGCAGCCGCGGATGGGCCGCGCCGCCGGTGCGCACTGTCTCGGCCACCAGCATGTCGCCCAACAGACGGGCGAAGTCGACGCCCGCCAGCGGCGTCAGGGCTTCGCCCTCGGCGATCAGGGCCGCCAGCAGTCGCGCCGCCGCCTCGCCGTCCGGTCCAGCCCAGGCCAGGCCTGTCTCGCCGGCGAGACGCTCGACCACGACCGTCAGGGCGGCTGCCGCGGCGGATATGGAGACCGGTCCGGCGGCGAACGGATCGAGCCATGGCGTCAATACGTCCCGTAAACGGGACAGAAGCGCTTCAGCCGTGTCGATCTCGGCAAGGATGAAGTCAGGGCGCGGATGGCCGAAGCGCGGCTGACGGGCCTCGTCGAGACGTCGGGCGATGGCTTCCCAGTCGGCTGGACGGGGGCCGCGCAGGCCGTGCATCTCCAGCGCCCGGGCCTGGTCGGCGAGGGTCCGCGGGTCGAGGCCAAGGGCGACCAGCGGCGACTTGAGCAGGGCCAGCAGGGGCGCGGCGCCGAAGGGCTCCCCGGCGAGGTCACCCAGGAGGGTCAGCAGCACGCCGGGCGGCGTTTCCGACAGCGGCGTCCCGGCCGAAGAGTCGGCCTCCAGTCCCCAGCGCGACAACCGCGCCTGGACGCGACGGGCGAACAGCGGATCGGGGGTGACCAGGGCGGTGGTCTTGCCCGGCGTCTCCAGCGCCTCGCGCATCAGCACGGCGGCGACCGCGGCGGCCTCCTCCTCGCCCCGGGCGGCGACGAGGGACAGGCCGTCCAGTCCGTCGGCGACGGGATCGTCCGGCCCGGCGGCCATAGAGTCGATCGTGCGACGCCAGTCGGCGGTGGCGGCCGGCGGCTTGAGCGCCTCGGCGATCAGGCGGCGGCGGGCGGCGTCAGACCGGGTTTCGACGGCGCGCCACGGCCGCACCTCGGCGCGGGAGACGCCGTGCCGGTCGAGCAGGCGCTTGAGCGCGCTCTGCGGATGCTGTTCGTCGATCTCGTCCCAGGCGCTGTCGGACAGGTCGAGGTCGAGGCCCGGCAGGACGACGCAGCCCCGGGGGGCGCGGGCCGCGGCCGCCATGACGGCGCCGGCGGCCGGAACGGTGCCCGTTGAGCCGGCGACGATCAGGGGGTGGCTCGGCGGACGGGCGTCCCAGCTCTCCGCGAGGCGGCGCAGCAGCCGGGTGCGGCGGTCGGCGGCGTCGATCAGACCGAGCTGGGCCAAGCGGGCCGGCCAACGCTCGACGGCGAGGACCAGGAAGGCGGCGGCCTCGCGCCAGTGCTCGGCGAGGTCGGCCTCGACCAGGGTGGCGACGCGGTCGAGGCCGGCCACCTCCTCGATGTGGCAGGAGTCGAGGAAGGCCGCGAGGGCGTCGGCCATCTCCAGCGCCCGCAAGGGGGCGGCGGCGCAGGCCGGGTCGTGGGCGGCGACCAGACGGGCCAGTTCGAAGCGGCGGGCCAGCGGATGGATCGCCGGCGGCAGGTCGAGACCGAGTTCGCCCGGCTGGAACGGCGGCTCGTCCTCCTCGAGGTCTCCGAGCGGACGGATCTGGGGCAGCAGCACGGCCTGGCCGTCGCCGACCTCGGCGAAAGCCTCCGCGATCGAACGGGCGGCGCGCCGGTTGGGCGCGAGGACCACCGCTCCGGTCAGGGCCTCCGGCCCCAGCGGGCCAAGCGCCTCCAGCACCCCGGCCGCGAGATCGAGCACGAAGGGCCGGTGGGCCGCAATGGTGCGCCAGCCATGCATCAGGCGACCGTCCCCAGCCGCGCCTCGGCGGCGGCGCGGGCGGCGGGATCGCCGACGTGCATCCAGTCGCCGTCCAGCAGGCAGCCATACAGCCGCCCCGCGGCCGCCGAGCGCCGCCACAGGGCGCTGAGCGAGAACGGCCCCTCCGGTCCGTCGGCGACATAGTCCGGCCGGCAGATGTGCACGCCCATGTAGGCGTAGGGCGCCGTCGCGGCCTCGCCGCGGAAGCTCAGGCGCCCGTCATCCGCGAGAAAGAAGTCGCCGTCCCCCTCGAAGCCGATCGCGCCTTCGCGCCGCGCGAGAAGAAGCGCCGCATCCATGATTGACGGATTCCACAGCCGGGCGAGTTGATTCAGCGCGTCGCCCCGGTCCGTCCAGACGCTGTCGATATTGACCACGAACACCGCATCGTCGCCCAGCAGCGGCCGCGCCTTCTTCAGCCCGCCGCCGGTCTCCAGCAACTCGTCCCGCTCGTCGGAAATGACGATCCGGGGGGGCCGCCCGCGCCCGGCGAGGTGGGCCTCGAGGCGGTCGGCGAACCAGTGGACGTTGACCACCGCCCGCTCGACCCCGATGGTGGCCAGCCGGTCCAGCACATGATCAATCAGCGCCCGGCCGCCGACCTCGACGAGGGCCTTGGGGCGGTCGTCGGTGAGGGGCCGCATGCGCGTGCCGAGGCCGGCGGCCAGCACCATGGCGGTCTTCGGCGGGCTCATCCGCGCACCTCGGCGGGCACGTGGGCGGCGAACCATTCCGCCACCCCGGGATCGGCCTTCGGCAGGTTGCGGAACAGGTGGTCCCACATGCGCGGCATGAAGGCGCGATAGCGCGGCTTGCCGTCGCGCGTCACCAGCCGGGCGAAGATGCCGAGGATGCGCGCCTCGTTGAGCACGGCGAGGTCGACGTAGTCGCGCAGGAAGGCCTCCCGGTCGAGGCCCGGGCGCAGGGCGAAATAGTGGTCGAGGGCCCGCGCCTCCAGCGCCGGCGACACGTCCCGGCGGGCGTCCTGCAGCAGCGAGTGCAGGTCCCAGGCCGGATGGGCCCGGACCGCGTCCTGGAAGTCGATCATGCCGACCCGCGCCGCGCCGCTGCGATCCGGCAGCCAGATCAGGTTCTCGGCGTGATAGTCGCGGTGCGCGATCACCGAGGCGGACCGTTCGGCGGCCTGCACGACCGGCGCCCACGCCGCGTCCCAGTCCGCCCGTGCCGCGTCGCCGAAGTCGAGGCGAGGCTCCAGCCGGGGCAGCCACTCGAGGAACAGGTCCGCCCCGCCCTTCAGCGCCACGGCGTCGTAGGTCAGCAGCGGCCAGTCCCCCGCCGGCCCGGCCAGCCGCTCGGGCGCGCCGGCGGCGTGGAGGCGGGCCAGCGCCTCGACGGCGGCGAGGTAGAGCGGCTCCTCCGCTTCGCCGCGCTCGATGACCCGGGCGAAGAGATCGTCGCCGAAGTCCTCGATCACCGCCAGGCCGTTGGCGGCGTCCACGGCGATCATCTCGGGGGCCGACAGCCCAATGTCTCTCAGGTGGGACGCCACCGCCGCGAAGGCGTCGATGCGCCCGGCTGACAGGCGCGCCACCGCGTTCCAGCCGGCGGCGTGACGCTGCTCCGCCGTCCACGCCGGGTCACAGGGCCGGGACTCCGTCGCCGGCGGCTGGTCCATGAGCATCAGAGTGGCGCCGGACGGCGTGGTCAGCCGCTCGTAGCGGCGCGTCGAGGCGTCGCCGGGCAGGGGGACGCGCACGGCGTCGCCGAAGCCGGCGGCCGAGAGGAAGTCGCGGCGCAGCTGTTCGCGGTCAGACATGCAGGTCCATCACCTTGTTCTCCCACGCCCCTGCGCCAGAAACGGTCGCACGGCGGCCGCCGCCCGCCTCGGCGAGCCGCACCGTCAGCCGGTCCGGCCCCAGCCAGACGGCCGGGTCGTCGCCCAGCCGCTCGGGCCATTCGATCACCGCGCAGCCCTCGTCCAGCGCCTCGTCCAGACCGATCTCGGCGGCCTCCTCCGGGCGGGTCAGCCGGTACAGGTCGAAATGCGCCACAGGGGGCTCGCTGTCGTAGAACTGCACCAGGGTGAAGGTCGGCGAGGGCACGTCCTCGTCGGGCCGGGTCAGGGCCCGGATCAGGCCGCGCGCCAGGGTCGACTTGCCCATGCCGAGCGCTCCGTACAGCAGCACGGCCTCGCCGGGCGCCAGGCCGCGCGCGATCTCCGCGCCCAGTCGGGCGGTGGCGTCGGCGTCCGCCAGATCGACGACGACCTCAGGCAAAGTCGGCGTCCGGCTGGGTGGGCAGGACCCGTTCGACGAAGGCCTTCAGGGCGTAGGTCGCCTTGCCGGCGTCGATGTCGAGCCGGGATGCCGGGACCGGCTTGCCGACCTTGAGCTGGAACGACTTCTTCCGCTTGTTGAGCAGTTCGTGGAACAGGGTGACGTCACGCAGCTCCTGCGACACCCGGTCGAAGGCGTGGAACAGGCGCGAGGTCGGACCGGCCACATGGATCGGCACCACGGGAGCGTCGTACTTGCGCGCCAGCGAGGCGGCGGTCGGGGCCCACTCCGGATCGGTCAGGGAGCCGTCCTTCGCCACCCGGGCGAGCCGGCCGGCCGGGAACATCACCACGCAGCGCTCCGCCTCGAAGGCCTCCTTCGCCGCCTGCAGGGTGGCGCGGGTCTTCTCGCGGGTGCGCTTCTCCACCACCCATTCCACCGGGATGACGGTCTCGCCCAGCCGCGGCGAAACCCGGAGCGCGTCGGCGTTGGCGAAGAAGATGGCGTCGGTCCGGCGGGCGCGGATGGCGTCGTAGACGGCGATGCCGTCGGCGATCCCGGTCGGATGGTTGGCGACCACGATGCAGCGGCCCATCGCCGGGATCCGCCCGGCGTTCAGCACCGCCACCTTCAGATCCAGCAGGTCGCTCATATAGGCCAGCGCCTCGGCGCCGGAGAGCGGCCGGACCGCATCGGCCATGCGCACGGCGTGGCGATAGTTGAGCAGCTTGTAGAGGGCCGGTCGGACCACCGGCCAGAACGGCGACGCGGTCAGGCGCGGCGCGCGCTCGGCGATCAGCACGTCGCAGATGTGCGGCTCCGGGCGCGGCGGGATGAGAGCGTCGGCGGTCATTCGCCCCGGTTGTCGCCGCTCCCGCGGTGCTCCGCAAGCGCCGCGCGGCGAGCGCCGCCATTGACGCCCGGCCACGACGGCGCCACGCCTTCGCCCCGAGATTTCGCCGTCGCAGAGGAAGCGCGCATGACCCGACCGACCCGTCTCCTGACCAGCCTGAGCTTCGCCGCCCTGCTGGGCGCCGCCGCCCTCCCGGCCCTGGCCGGGACCGCGGCCCCGGCGACAGCCGCCCCGGCCGCCCAGGCCAGCCCGACCGACGGCGTGTTCGACTATCGCGACATGATCTCGGCCAACCGGCTGGGCGACCCGCAGGTCTCTCCCGACGGCCGCTGGGTCGTCTATTCGGTCACCACCACCGACGTGGCGGCGAACCGCCGCTCGGGCGCCCTCTATATGATGGATCTCCAGAACCCCGGCGAAGGCCGCCGGCTGGCCATCAACGAAGGCGGGGCGAACACCGCCCGCTGGGGCGGCGACGGCAAGCTCTACTTCCTTTCCGGCCGCTCGGGCTCCAGCCAGGTCTGGCGCGCCGAGGCCGACGGGACCGGGGCAGCGCAGGTCACCGACCTGCCGCTCGACGTGAACGCCTACCGCCTCAGCCCGGACGCCTCGAAGGTGGTGGTCTCGCTGGCGGTGTTCCCGGGCTGCGCCGACCTGGCCTGCACCGTCGACCGCAACAAGGCGGTGGCCGATGATCCGGCCACCGGCATGGTCTACGACCGCATGTTCGTGCGCCACTGGGACACCTGGAACGACGGGACCCAGAACCATCTGTTTGTGGTCAACGCCGACGGCTCGGGCGAGCCGGTCTGGGTCACCAAGGGCTTCGATGGCGACACGCCGTCCAAGCCGTTCGGCGACGAGAGCGAGTTCACCTTCGCGCCCGACGGCCAGTCGGTCATCTTCGCCGCCCGCGAGGCCGGCCGCTCCGAACCGTGGAGCACCGACTTCGATCTCTACCGCACCAACGGCCTGAGCGGCGATGGAACCTTCGAGAACCTGACCGAGGCCAATCCGGCCTGGGACACCGGCCCGGTGTTCTCGCCCGACGGTCGCACCCTGGCCTGGCGCGCCATGGCCCGGCCGGGCTTCGAGGCGGACAAGTTCGGCATCTTCCTGCGCGACATGGACACCGGACAGGTCCGTCAGATCGCGGCCAACTGGGACCGCTCGGCCGACACCCTGCAGTGGTCGCGCGACGGGAACACCCTCTACACCACCGCCGGCGACGTCGGTCAGACGCGCATCTTCGCCGTCGACACGCGCAACGGCGTGGTCACCCCGGTGACCGGCGAGGGCCACGTCTCGGCCTTCCAGCAGACGCCGTCGGGCTTCGTCTTCGCCCAGGACAGCCTGACCCGGCCGAGCGAACTGTTCGTCAAGACCTACCTTGGCCGGGAAATGCCCCGCCGCATCACCAATGTGAACCCGCAGCTGGACGATCTGGCTTTCGGCGAGGCCGAGCAGTTCAACTTCGCCGGGTGGAACGGCGAGACGGTGCACGGCTACGTCATCAAGCCGGCCAACTACGTCGAGGGGCGGGAGTATCCGGTCGCCTTCCTGATCCACGGCGGCCCGCAGGGCTCGTTCGGCAACAGCTGGTCCTACCGCTGGAACCCGATGACCTACGCCGGGGCGGGCTACGCGGTGGTGATGATCGATTTCCACGGCTCGACCGGCTACGGCCAGGCCTTCACCGACTCGATCAGCCAGCACTGGGGCGACCGCCCGCTGGAGGACCTGCAGAAGGGCTGGGCTTTCGCGCAGCAGCGCTACCCCTTCCTCGACGGCGACAACGCCTGCGCCCTCGGCGCCTCCTACGGCGGCTACATGATCAACTGGATCGCCGGCAACTGGCCCGGCGAGTTCGACTGCCTGGTCAACCACGACGGGGTCTTCGACACCTTCGGCATGGGCTATTCGACCGAGGAGCTGTGGTTCACCGAGTGGGAGTACGGCGGCACGCCGTGGGAGAACCCGCGCGGCTACCAGGCCTTCAACCCGGCCAACCACGTCCAGAACTGGCGCGACCCGATGCTGGTCATCCAGGGCGACCTCGACTTCCGCATTCCCACCGCCCAGAGCCTGTCGACCTTCACCGCCCTGCAGCGGCGGGGCATCGACAGCCGACTGGTGGTGTTCCCGAACGAGAACCACTGGGTGCTGAAGCCGGCCAACAGCCTGCAGTGGCACACCGAAGTGTTCGGCTGGCTGGACAAGCACCTCGGCTCGGCGGACTGATTACCGGGACCGATCCCTGAAAGGGCGTCGTCGTCGGCGGCGCCCTTTTTCGCGGCTGACGCGTTCTGCGAGTCCGACGGAGCCGCCGTGTCTTGCAGAACCCCTTGAAGGACAATCGGAACTGGCTGGTTGTCCGGGACCGCGCCCTGGTCCCGGCCGGCGCGCAGGTGCGCGGCTGGCGCGACTGGATCGTCGCCAACGATCCGGTCTACGCGGCCTTCCGCCGACCCGGGCGACCGGAAAAGGTCGCCGCCAGCGTCACCCTGACGCTGATCGCCGCGGTGTTGCTTTTCCTCGCCTTCTTCGACTGGAACCTGCTGCGCGGCCCCATCGGCCGCTGGGCGTCGGCCCGCTATGACCGGGAAATCCAGCTCAACGGCGACCTCGACGTGAACCTGTTCAGCTGGACGCCGTCGGCGCAGGTTCGCGATCTCCGCATCGGCGGCCCGGACTGGGCGCGGGAGCGGGACACGCTGAAGGTCGACGACCTGCAGGCGTCGGTGCGGCTGCGCTCGCTGTTCGCGGGCCGCATCGAAATGCCCCGGGTGGCCATCACGCGCCCCGAGGCGGTGCTGATCTCCACCGCGGATGGGCGCAAGAGCTGGGCGCTGAACCCGGACGCGCCGGACACCGGCGAAGGCACGAAGCTGCCGCCGATCCAGCGGCTGATCATTCGCGACGGCCGCCTCTCCCTGGACGAACAGGGCCGGGAGATTCGCCTCGAGGCGACGGTCAATGCGCGCGAGGGCTCGGACGGCGAGGCCGGCTTCCGCCTCGAGGGCGAGGGGACAATCAACGGCACGCCCCTGACCGTGCTCGTGCGCGGCGGCCCGTTCATCAACGTGCGCCGCGACGGGCCTTACGCCTTCCATGGCGAGGTCGACGGCGCCGGCACCCGGATGATCGCTGACGGCTCGATCACCCGGCCGTTCGATCTGGGCCAGTTCACCGCTGAACTCAGCCTGCGCGGTCGCGACCTCGCCGACATCTACCTGCTGACCGGTATCACCACGCCGAACACCCCGCCGTATAGCCTCGAGGGACGGCTGACCCGGGACGACGCCCGCTTCACCTTCGCCGACATCAACGGCCGTGTCGGCTCGTCCGACCTGTCGGGCGACCTGGTCGTCGACAAGGTCGATGACCGCCGTCGGGTGGAGGCCGACCTGCGCTCACGCCTGCTCGACATCGACGACCTGATGGCGGTGCTGGGCGCCGAGCCGCAGGTCGCCTCGGGCGACACCCGCAGCACCTCGGGTCGGCCGGGTCGATTGCTGCCGGACGCGCCGCTCAATGTCGAGCGCCTGCGGGTGATGGATGGAGAGCTCCGCTACCGGGCCGCGCGGGTGAAGGCCAATGCGCTGGACATCCGCCAGGTCGACCTCGGCGCCAAACTGCAGTCCGCGGTGCTCGACCTCGACCCGATCGCCTTCACCTTCAACCGCGGCGAGCTGCGCGGCACGGCGAAGATCAACGCCAAACGCGACACCCCGTACAGCGCCGTCGACCTGCGTCTGCGCGGCTATCCGCTGGAATCCATCATCCCCGCCCGCGGCGGCGCCCCCACGGTCACCGGCAGCGCCCTCGGCCGGGCCCGGCTGGAAGGTCCCGGCGCCTCGGTGCACGACTTCGCCGGCAATTCGAAGGGCACGCTCAGCCTCGTCGTGCCGCAGGGCCGGATGCGCGCCGCCTTCGCCGAACTGCTGGGCATCAACGCCACCGCCGGCCTGTTCAAGCTCCTCGGCGACGATCAGTCGACGTCCGAGATTCGCTGCGCCGTGGCCAGCTTCGACGTTTCCGGCGGCACGGCGACGGCGAGGACGTTCGTCATCGACACCACCCCGGTGCTGGCCCAGGGCTCGGGGACCATCGATCTCGGCGCGGAGACCATGAACCTGCGCATCGACGGGGAAACCAAGGAGGCCCGGCTGATCCACCTGTGGGCCCCGATCACGGTGCAGGGCCCGCTGACCCGGCCGCAGGTCGGGATTGACGCCGGCCCGGTGGTCGCCCAGGGCGGCCTCGCCGCGGCCCTGGGGGCGCTGATCTCGCCGCTCGTCGCCCTGCTGCCCTTTGTCGATCCGGGTCTGGCCGAGGACGCCAACTGCGGGGCGCTGATCTCCTCGGCCCGGTGACGGACGGTTGAGCGACGGCGACGCTTCGTGCCTCAATAGGGGATGACTCGCAGAGGCCTGTTCGCTCCCGCCGTCGGCGCGCTCGTCGCCGCCTGCTCGCCGCTGGCCCTGCTGAACGGCCTCGGCCCGCGCGACGCCGGCGCGCGACGCGCGGCGCGGGACATCGCATATGGCGACGATCCCCGCCAGCGCCTCGATGTCTGGACGCCGACGGTCGCCGCCGACCGACCCTGGCCGGTCCTGGTCTTCTTCTATGGCGGCGGCTGGGCCGGGGGCGACAAGGACCTCTACGGCTGGGCGGCCCAGGCCCTGGCCGCGCGCGGCTTCCTCGTCGTCGCGCCCGACTACCGCATCTTCCCGCAAGTCCATTTTCCGGCCTTCGTCGAGGACGCCGCCGCCGCCACGGCGTTCGCAGCCGGGGCCGCGGCGGAGCACGGCGGCGATCCGCGGCGGCTCGGCGTGATCGGCCACTCGGCGGGCGCCCATCTGGCCATGATGATCGCGCTGGATCGCCGCTACATGGCGAGCGTCGAGGCGCCTTCCCTGGTCCGGGCCGCGGCCGGGCTGGCGGGCCCATACGATTTCCTGCCGCTGGACGTCCCGGCCGCCGTCAACGCCTTCGGGCGCGCGCCCGATCCGACCCTGACCCAGCCCGTCGCCTTCGTGCGTCCGGACGCCCCGCCGCTTTGGCTGGGACACGGGACGGCCGACACCGTGGTCGAGCCCGCCGACTCGGCCATCCTCTGCGACCGGATGCGCGGGGTCGGCGGACGCTGCGAGGTGAAGCTGTACGAGGGCCTGTCGCACGAAGATCTGATCGCGACCTTCTCGCCGCTGTTTCGCCGCAAGGCCCCGGTGCTGGACGACGCCGTCGCCTTCCTGCGGCGGGAGCTGGGCTGACGTCAGGAGACGTCAGTGTCGCGTGCGCACCTGCGCGCGCATCCTGGTGCGATGGGGAGAGAGCACGTGTCCGTTCTGGCCGTCCTGGCGCTCGCAGCCCTGACGCTGGCGGGGGCCGGGCCGGTCGTGGGCCAGACCCCCACGATGGAGCAGGCCCTGCGGCACGCCCGGGACAGCACGCCCCTGCCTCTGAGCCTGGCCCGGGAGCAGGCGGACTGGCTCGCCGGGCACGCCGAACTGCCCGAGGGTCTCGATCCCGAGGACAATATCCGCTCGCGCATCGAGGACCTGCTGCGTCAGGCCGGGCGCGACGCGCGCCTCGACGCCATGATGTTCCACGAGCCGCCCATTCTTGGCCCCGAATGCGTCGCCACCGGGCTCAAGGGGTGCAGCTCCCCCATGGGCGGCTACCTGGCCGTGGACGGATCGAGCCTGCAGTGGCAGCTGCAACAGGGGTTCACCGACGAAGACGGGGTTTCCGGCGGGATCGTCTTCATCGGCGACGCCGGAGCGGCCCGGATCGGCCCCGCGGCCCCGGTCGCATGGAGCTTCGACGCCGCACGTTTCGACGCCCCCGTGCTGCTCGCCGGGCCCGAGTTCGGGGGCGCCGTCTACATCGCCGTTCCCGGCGTCCGATCCGGATCGGGGTCCGGCGCCGCCGACCTGCTGTTCCGCTGGGACGTCCCGGACACCCGCCAGCTGACCCAGATCGACACCTGGAGCTGGCGCGACGATCTGGAGGCGCGGCTGCCCGCCGGCCTCGGCGTCTGGCAGGGCGTTCGCTACGACTGGCCCAACATGGTCGCCTTCACACCGCTGTGGCGCGACGGGGACGGCCATTGCTGCCGCACGGGCGGGACCGCGATCCTCTCCTTCGGGATCGAGGGGGACCGGTTGATTCTGAGCGACGTGGTCCTGCGCGACGCCCGCAACGACCGCCGACCGTAAGGACCGGCCCCGTCTCGCCAAGGTCGCGTTCCTCCGTTAAGGGAGGCCATGACAGACACGATGACAGCACAGGCGGCGCTGGACCGCCTCGAAGCCCTCTACCAGCAATCCGTCGCCAATCTGCGGGCGGCGGTGCGAACCTTCCTCGACACGGGCGAGCGCCCGTCGGGCGAGGCGCGCGGGCAAGGCCTGTTCGCCTATCCGGAGCTGCGGGTCAGCTGGTTCGGCGACCGCCCCGCTCACCTGGCCATCCGCTCCTACGCCCGCATGTCGCGGCCCGGGGTCTACGCCACCACCATCACCCGCCCCGAGCTGTTCCGTCCCTATCTGACCGAGCAGCTCCGCCTGCTCGAACAGGATTACGGCGCCACCTTCGACGTGCGGCCGTCGCAGCAGGAAATTCCCTTCCCCTATGTGATGGACGGCTCGGACGTCGCGCTCGATCCGTCCAACACCGCCGCCATCGCCCGCCATTTCCCGACCACCGACCTGGCCCACATCGGCGACGAGATCTCCGACGGCCTGTTCGACCCGGCCGAGGACTTCCCGCTGGCCCAGTTCGATGGTCTGCGCACGGACTTCTCCCTGGCCCGCCTGCGCCACTACACCGGCACCCCGGTCGAGCACGTCCAGTCGTATATTTTGTTCACCAATTACAACAGGTACGTCGACGAGTTCGTGCGCTGGGCGCTGGCCCAGCTGCAGGATCCGAACAGCGCCTACGACAGCCTGTCGACGCCCGGCGGGGTGATCGTCACCCGCGACACCGCCGACCCCGAGGCCGCCATCGCCGAGTCGGCGTGGAAGAAGCACCAGATGCCGGCCTATCACCTGACCGCGCCCGGCTGGAACGGCATCAGCCTGGTCAACATCGGCGTCGGTCCGTCCAACGCCAAGACCATCTGCGACCACCTGGCGGTGACCCGCCCGCACGCGTGGATGATGATCGGTCACTGCGGCGGGCTGCGCGACAGCCAGACGGTCGGCGACTACGTCCTGGCGCACGCCTATCTGCGCGACGATCACGTGCTGGACGCGGTGCTGCCGCCGGACATTCCGATCCCCTCGATCGCCGAGGTGCAGCGGGCGCTGTACGACGCGGCCAAGGCGGTGTCGGGCATGCCCGGCGAGGAGATCAAGCGGCGGCTCCGCACCGGCACGGTGGTGACCACCGACGACCGGAACTGGGAGCTGCGCTACTCGAAGTCGGCGCTGCGCTTCAACCAGAGCCGGGCCGTGGCCATCGACATGGAGAGCGCCACCATCGCGGCGCAGGGCTACCGCTTCCGCGTGCCCTACGGCACCCTGCTGTGCGTCTCGGACAAGCCGCTGCATGGCGAGATCAAGCTGCCGGGGCAGGCGCACCGCTTCTACGAGGGCTCGATCTCCGAGCACCTGCAGATCGGCATCCAGGCCGTCGACCTGCTCCGCGCCGAGGGCGAGCGGCTGCACTCGCGCAAGCTGCGGGCCTTCGACGAGCCCCCGTTCAGGTAGGCGTAGACAAGCGCGACACTGACGGGTGGATCAGCGCGACGTTCCGGGTGGACGGGATGGACCGGGTGGGCGGGCGCTACCGCCGTTCAGACCGGACGCCGCAGCCGCCGGGCGTTGGCGGTCGCCGCCGCGTGGACAGGGTGGATCGCGTCGGCCTGCAGCCTGAGCATGGCGGCGCCGAAGGCCCAGCTGTCGCGCACCGAGCGGCTCCAGGCGCCCAGCGCCCACTGCCCGTGGGCGTTCAGGGCCTCGGCCGGCGTCGGGGCGGCGGCCATGGCGGTCAGGGCCTTGCGAGCGGCGGCGCCCTCGCGGGCGGCGATGCGTCCGAGGGCGTCGGCGGCGGCCACGGCCCCGGTCGCGCCGACCGCGGCCGAGGCGGCCAGCGCCTCGACCTTCTCCGTCCCCATCAGGGCCAGTTCGGCGTAGTCCGCCTTCAACGGTTCGCGCACGGCCTCGGCGACGATCTCGAGCCGTCGGGCTACGACGTCGCCCGACGCTTCGATCAGTTCGCAACCTGTGCGGGCGAGGTGGCGGGCGGGACTCATCCGCGGACCGTGCGCCCCGCCGCGCCCTACGGCAAGACCTCGGCGGAGAAGTCGGCGACGTCCTTCAGCAGGGCCGGAACGGCGGCGTCGATGATCTCCCGCCCCTTTTCCGGGCTGGCCTGCAGCGGATCGGAGCCGATGCGGCCGTCGGGGAAGCGGGCGCGATAGTCCAGCGCGTCGCGGATCGGCCCCACCGGGGCGATCTTCGGGCTCATCTCCGCCGTCTTGACGCGGTCGGGATAGGCGGCCTGGGTGACGGCGATCTCGGACGGGGTGGCGTGCATGCCGTGGCCGGTCGGGAACATCCGGTTGCACAGCGACGTCACGCCCGGCAGGTCCCACCAGTTCCGCAGCTTGAGGGCGAAGGGCGCGCGCTCCTCAAGGAAGCTCCACTCGGCGTAGATCTCGGCGAAGGTGGCCTCGATGGTGGCCACGTTGCCGCCGTGGCCGTTGAGGAAATAGACCCGCTCGAAGCCGTGACGGGTCAGGGACGACACCCAGTCGGTGATCGCGGCCATGAAGGTGGAGGGGCGCAGGCTGATGGTGCCGGCGAAGGCCAGGTGATGCTGGGCCATGCCGATGTTGAAGGTCGGCGCCACGACCAGCGACTCCTCGGTCTTCTCCGCCGCGTGGGCGATGATCTCGGGGCACAGCCAGTCGGTGCCGAGCAGGCCGGTCGGGCCGTGCTGCTCGTTGGAGCCGATCGGCACGACCACCGTCTTCACGGACTTCAGGCGCGCGTCGATCTCGGGCCAGGACGACAGGTGCATCAGCATGGGGCGAATCCGGAACTTGAAGCTTGCGGGTCTAGGCCGATTGGTCGGGCGGGCCAACCTTCAGGGGGCGAACGCCCGGATGAAGCGCCGCGCCGCCTCGCGCGCCCGCGCCTCGCGATCGAACGGCGGGTGCGGCAGGCCCAGCACGCTGCGAAGATGGCCGTGGCCCAGCACCATGCCGGTGAACATCTCGGCCGCCGCACCGGGGTCAGGGACAGCCAGCCGTCCGGCGCGGTCCTGTTCCGCCAGCCAGGCGGACAGCCGGCGCAGCCCCTCGGCGGGCCCCGCCTCATAGATGGCGGCGGCGAGCTCGGGCACCTCCGGCGACATCAGGGCCACGCCGCGCATCGAGCCGCCGGCTTCCGGGGCGCAGATCTTCTCCAGCAGGGCCGAGGCCATGGCCGTCAGCACCGCCTCGGGCTCGCCGCCGCTGCGCAGCGGCCCTGTCACCGCGTCGGAGCGCCGCGCCGCCAGCGCCCGGCCGATGTCCACCTTGGACGGGAAGCGGTTGTAGAGAGTCTGGCGCGACACCCCGGCCCGGCGGGCGATCGCCTCCATGGAGGCCAGGGCCCCCTTCTCCTGGAACAGGCTGAGGGCGGCATCGAGGATGGCTTCGGTCTTGGTCTCGTCGACCTGTCCGCGGGCCCGGGCCATCAGTGCACGTCCGCCGGCGCCGCCGCCGCCCGCACCGGCTTCGACAGCAGGGTGACGAAGGCCGCGAAGGCGCAGGCCACGGCCAGCATGGCGAAGGCGTCGCCGAAGGCCAGGGTCGTCGCCTGCCGCTGCAGCAGGCCGTAGATCGCCTTCATCGCCGCCCCGGCCGGGTCCAGCGAGCCGGCGAACCGCTCCTGCATGCCGGCCAGCAGCCCCAGCATGCCCGGGTCGGTGTTCGGTATCGCCTGGGTCAGTTCGCTCATGTGCATGGCCGTGTTGCGCGTCAGCGAGGTGTTGAGCAAGGCCAGGCCGACGGCGCCGCCGACGTTGCGAGCCAGGTTCACGAGTCCCGAGGCGTTCTTGACCATGTGCGGCGGCAGCGTCGCCATGGTCACCTGCTGCGAGGCGATCATGGCCATCATCACGCCGACCCCGCGCAGGGCCTGCACCCCGGCGAACTCCCAGAAGCCCCACTCGGTGGTCACGGCGTGGGCGTCCCACATGCCCCAGGCGCACATCATGAAGCCGCCGAACATCAGGATGCGCGCGTCGACCTTGCGCACCAGCCGGCCCGCGAACGGCCCCGTGGCGAACATGGCCAGGCCGGATACGACCATGGTCGTGCCCACCTCGGCGGCGGAATATTCCCGCACCCGCGACAGGAACAGCGGCAGCAGGAAGGTGCCGCCGAACAGGGCCGCGCCGACGGTGAAGGTCATCACCACCCCGACGCTGAAGTTGCGGTTGGCGAAGGCGCGCAGCTCGACGATCGGGTTGCGGTAGCTCAGCGAGCGCCAGACGAAGGCCGGGCCGGTGATCGCCACCACCACCGCCAGCAGCAGGATCATGTCGTCGGCGAACCAGTCGTTCTTGGCCCCTTCCTCCAGCACGAACTGCAGGCTCATCAGGAACACCGCCATCAGGCCGAGGCCCCACCAGTCGAAGCCTTTGGCCAACGACGGATCGCCCTTGTCGAAATTGGCGTAGCTGGCGACCAGGAACAGCACCACCAGCCCCGGCGGCACGTTGATGAAGAACAGCCAGCGCCAGTCCAGCTGCTCCGTCAGGTGACCGCCCAGGGTCGGGCCGACGGTGGGGGCGAGGGTGACGATCAGTCCCATCACCACACTCGCGGTGACCCGCCGCTCGGGCGGAAAGGCGGTGAAGGCGACGGCGAAGACGGTCGGGATCATCGCCCCGCCGACGAAGCCCTGCAGCGCGCGGAAGACGATCATCGCCTCGATCGACGACGACAGGCCGGTGGCCACGCTCATCAGCATGAAGCCGGCGCAGGAGGCGAGGAAGACATTCCGCGTCCCCCACAGGCGGGCGAGGTATCCCGACAGCGGGATCATGACCACCTCGGGGATCAGATAGGCGGTCTGGATCCAGCTGATCTCGTCGGCCGAGGCCCCGACCCCCGCCTGGATCTGCGGCAGGGAACTGGCCACGATCTGGATGTCGAGGATGGCCATGAACTGGCCGATGACCATGCCGGCGAAGCCGAGCAGCAGCATGGTCCAGTTGACCTCCGGCCGGGGCTCCGTTCCGGCCGTCGGCGCGGCGGCGGTCACCGGTCCGACGCCGTCAGGGCGGCGTTCTGCACCGGGCGGGCGGCCGCCGCCTCGGCGAAGCTGGCCCCGCCATGGCTCTTCAGGTCCACCTTCACCTCCACCGACAGGCCCGGCCGCAGGGCGGCGAGGGACTCGCCCTCCAGCCGGATGCGCACCGGCACCCGCTGGGTGATCTTGGTGAAGTTGCCGGTGGCGTTCTCGACCGGGATCAGGGCGAACTCCGAGCCGGTGGCCGGGGCGAAGCTGTCGATGCGGCCGCTCAGCCGGCGGTCGGGGAAGGCGTCGGCGCGGATCTCGACCTCCTGACCCAGCCGCAGCCGGTCGACCTGGGTCTCCTTGAAGTTGGCCACCACATAGGCGTCGCCCAGCGGCACGATCGACAGGATGGTCCCGCCCGGACGGACGAACTGGCCGACGCGCACGCCGCGCGCCCCGACCACCCCGGCCACGGGGGCGCGGATGACGGTTCGCTCCAGCCGGATGCGGGCGCGGTCGACGGCGGCGCGCGCCTGTTCGACCGAGGCGACCGACTGCTGGCGGGTCGAGCCCAGCACGCCGGCGGCGCGCTGTTCGGCGACGAGGGCGGCCCGGGCTTCGGCCACCGAGGCCTGGGCGGTGCGGGCGCCGGCGCGCTCGGCGTCGATGCGCTGCTGCGACACCCAGCCCTGCTCGGCCAGGCGGCCGTAGCGTTCGACCTGCTGGCGGGCGAGGTCGGCCTGGGCCTGGGCCTGGCTGACGGCGGCGGCGCGGCTGGCGATCATCGCCTGCTCCTGCACCGAGCGGGCGTCGACGTTGCGCACCGAAGCCTCGACGGCGGCGAGGTTGGCCTCGGCCTCGGCCAGATCGGCGCGAGCGTCGGCGTCATCGAGACGGACCAGCACCTGACCCGCCTCGACGTGCTGGTTGTCGGCGACCAGCACCTCGACGACATAGCCCTCGATCTGCGGGCTCACCTCGGTGGTGTCGGCCTGGACGAAGGCGTTGTCGGTGGATTCCCAGCGCTGTTTGCCGTGCCACCACAGCCCGCCCCCCACGAGGAGCGCCACGCCGACGACCGCGACGACGAGCAGGGGCAGGCGTTTCTTGAGCGCAGAAGGCATGGGGAGTCCGGGGTCGGGGAGGAAAGCGGCGGCTAAAATGGACACCATCGTCCAAAAATCAACCGTCCATCTGTTGCGCCGCAACACGTCGTGTTTCAGCGCCTGGCGGCCCCTGGCCTTGACCCCGGAGCGACCCCCGGCGACGAGGGGGCATGAAGCCGCCCCGGGCCCGCAAGACAGCCGCCGCTCCGAAGCGTCCCGCCGTGCTCACCGGACCGATGGTCCCGGTGCTGCGCTGGCCGCCGGACGAGGACCGGGTCGAGGCCGTCTTCGAGCGCCTGTCCGGCGTCATGCCGGACCCGAAGACCGAGCTGAACTACACCAACCCCTTCACCTTCGTGGTCGCCGTCGCCCTGTCCGCCCAGGCCACCGACGTCGGGGTCAACAAGGCCACGGACAAGCTGTTCAAGGTCGCCGACACGCCGGCGAAGATGCTGGCGCTCGGGGAGGCGGGGCTGATCCCCTACATCTCGTCCATCGGCCTCTACCGCAACAAGGCGAGGAACGTCATCGCGCTGAGCCGCATCGTGCTGGAGCAGCACGGCGGCGAGGTTCCCCTGAGCCGCGAGGCCCTGCAGGCCCTGCCCGGCGTCGGCCGCAAGACCGCCAGCGTGGTGCTGAACGAGATGGGGGTCGAGCCGGCCATCGCCGTGGACACCCACGTCTTCCGCGTCTCCCACCGCCTCGGCCTGGCCAACGCCGCCACGCCGGACAAGGTCGAGGCCCAGCTGCACGAGATCGTGCCGGAAGACTGGCTGCCCAAGGCGCACCACTGGCTGATCCTGCACGGTCGCTACGTCTGCACCGCGCGCCGGCCGAAATGCAGCGCCTGTGTCATCGCCGACCTGTGTCCGAGCCGGGCCGGGCTCCAGGCGCTGGGGGAGGCGGCCTAGAGGCGCGCCCTCACCGCCTGCGCGAACCGCGCCCCGCCTTCCGGGGCGGCGCCGAGGTAGAAGTCCGGCTCGATCAGCTCGGCCTCCATCAGCAGCCATTCGCCGTCCGGCCCCTGCGCCATGTCGATGCGGGCGTAGAGCAGGTCCTCGTCGATGGCCGCGAGTGTGCGCTCCGCCAGCTCCAGCGCTCCGGCGGGCGCCTCCGGCAGGGCGCGGTACTGGCCGCCGAACTGGGTCTGGATGCGGAAGTCGCCGCCGACGGGTCGCTTGTTGACCACGTGGCTGAGGCGGCCGCCGAAGAACAGCAGGCTGGTTTCGCCCTCGGATTCGATGGACGGCAGGTAGGGCTGGATCATCGCGGCCCCCTCCGGCGGGTTCTCCAGGGCGTCGCCGCGGGCCAGCCGCAGCGTCTTCCAGGCCCCGCCCGACACCCGCGGCTTGACGATGACGGTGTCGGTCCCGAAGCGGTCGAAGGCCGCCTCGACATCGGCCGGGGCGACGCCGTCCGTCCAGATCGTCTCCGGGACGGCCACGCCCTTTTCGGCCAGCCGGCCGAGGTAGGCCTTGTCCGAGTTCCAGCCGATCACCGCCGGCGGATTGAGCATGCGCACGCCGGCGGCCTCCCACGTGCGGCAGGCCCGCATCCAGCGGTCGTGATCGCGGTGATAGCCCCAGACGATCAGCGGCAGGACCAGCGAATATCCGTCCAGCCCGCCGGCGTCGTCGACATGGTCGGTCCACGGCGTCGGGACGGCCTCGAGCCCCGCTTCCGCGAGAGCCGCGGCGAGGCGCTCCAGCACGGCCGGCCACTGGCCGGCGTAGGAAGAATCGGCGGGATCGGGGGTCAGGACGGCGAGACGGCTCATGCCCTTCCATGGCCGCAACCGGGGCCGCGCCGCAACCGCCTTCGTCAGTCGCGGAGACCGAGGAAGCGGCGCACCTCCGCAACCCGCCCCCGCGCCACCGGCACGCGCAGGCCGTCGCGGAGCACCAGATGGTGGTCGCGGCCGCGCCGCTCGAGACGCACGATCTCGGAGCCGGCGACCCACCACGAGCGGTGCGGCCGGACACCCGCGCCGGCAGGCAGGCGGCGCACCGCCTCCGCCATCGGGCCGCGCAACAGCCGCCGGCGGCCCTCGCTCCAGACCTCGAGGTAGTGATCGACCGCCTGGATGCGCAGCACCGGGCTGACGGCGCCGGCCGGCGCAGGCGTCGCGGCGGGGGGTAGCGGCGGCGCGGACCGCCGCCCGCCGATCCATCCCAGGCCGATGACCAGCCCCGCGACCGGCGCGACGAACGGAAGCAGGAAGAGCGCGAAACCGGGCAGGGAATCGCGGTCGTAGGGGACCAGCGGCGTGGCCTTCAGCAGGTCGATCTCGACCGTCATCAGCAGCAGGGTCGCGATCAGCACGCCGCCCGCCGCCGCCAGCTGCCGCGCCGTTCCGGTTCCGGCGAGGCGGCGCGCCGGCGCGATCAGCAAGGCCGTCTGGCCGATCAGCAGGGCCGAGATGACGGCGAACATCAGCGTCCGCCGCGCCAGCGGCAGGCGATCGCTGTCGAAGGCCCCGCTGGAGGCGAGCACGAGGGTCAGGGCGGCGACTCCCGCGAGGTGGAGCAGGACGACGACGGCGCGGCGACCGGGCGGCCGCGCGGGGCGGGGCGGCCCGGCGAACGGACGGCTCACGACAGCGGCGGACAGCACACGACAACTCCCTTTTCCGCCCGGCGCCGGCGCGGGCACTGCCGACGGATACAACCGCCATCGTCCGGAGCCTGCAATGCACAAGCCGCGCCTCGTCCTCCTCCTGCTCGCCGCCGTCGCCCTGATCGGCGCGTCGGTCCGGCCCGCCGTCGCGCAAACCGGGGGGGCGGAAATCCCGGTCGGGGCCGGCCGCTTCGAGGCCGCCCTGCCGCGCGCGAGGACGATCGAGGTGTTCACCTGGCGCGCCGCCGGCCATGGCCCGGACGATCCGATCGTCGTCGTGCTCGCCGGCGGCGGCCGCAACGGCGACGACTATCGCGACGCCTGGACGTCGGCCGCCGAGAGGTACGACCTGCTGGTGCTGGCTCCGGCCTTCGACGAGGCGCAGTTCCCCGGCCCGATCGCCTACAATCTCGCCGGCATGATCCGCGCCGACGCAGACGTCGTCACCCTGGGCGAGGTCGAGCTGACCCCGCCGGAGACCTGGCTGTTCGACGACGTGGAAGCCGTGTTCGACCAGGGCGTGGCGCGGACCGGCTCGCGGCAGACCCGCTACGACCTGTTCGGCCATTCCGCCGGCGGGCAGATCATCCACCGCATGATGCTGTTCGCCCCGCGCACGCGGGTGCGCACGGCGCTGGCGGCCAACGCCGGCTGGTACACCACGCCCGAGACGGATGTCGCCTTTCCCTATGGCCTCGGCGGCGTGTCGATGCAGGCCGGACAGGCGCAAGCCGCCTTCGGGCGGGACCTCGTGGTATTCCTCGGCGAGCTCGACAACGCGGCGGAGACCCGCGGCCACCTGCGCGAGTCGCCGCAGGCCATGGCCCAGGGCGCGCACCGGCTGGCGCGCGGCCGGCATTTCCACGCCGCGGCGCGGGCCGAGAGCGCCCGACGGGGCGTGCCGCTGCGCTGGCGGCTGCACGTGGTTCCCGGCGTCGGCCACGCCTACCGCGAAATGTCCGCGGCGGCCGCGGACTTCCTTTACGGGCCGGCCGCCGCGGAGTGACGGGCGCGCCCGCCGTTGGCGCGGCGGGGCGGGTCGGCTAAAGGCCGCCCATGACCCAGTCCGCCGCTTTCGACGTCTGCGCCGTCGGCAACGCCATCGTCGACGTTCTCGCCCCCTGCGAGCCCGCCTTCCTCGAGGCCCAGGGGCTGACGCCCGGCTCGATGCAGCTGGTCGACGCCGACCGCAGCGCCGCCCTCTACGCCGCCATGGCCGCGGGCGTGGAGGCCTCGGGCGGGTCGGCGGGCAACACCGTGGCCGGCGTCGGCAGCTTCGGCGGCCGGGCGGCCTACATCGGCAAGGTCGCCGACGACCAGCTGGGCGGGGTGTTCACCCACGACATCCACGCCGTCGGCGTCCACTTCGCCACCCCGCCGCTGGGCGACGGCGCCGCCTCGGGCCACGCCACCGGGGTGTGCATGATCAACGTCACCCCGGACGGCCAGCGCACCATGTGCACCTTCCTCGGCGCCGCCAACCAGCTGACGGTCGCCGACATCGACGCTGACCTGATCGGGGCCTCGCAGATCGTCTACCTCGAGGGCTATCTGTTCGATCCGGCCCCGGCCCGCGCCGCCTTCGAGGCCGCCGCCGCCGCCGCCCACGCGGCCGGGCGCAAGGTCGCCATCACCCTGTCGGACGCCTTCGTGGTGCACCGCTGGCGCGCCGAACTGCTGGCCTTCATCGAGGCCTCCGCCGACATCGTCCTGGCCAACGAGGCGGAGCTCGCGGCCCTGTTCGAGACCGAGGATTTCGACCACGCCGCCGCCCACCTCGGCCGCATCGTCGACATCGCCGCCGTCACGCGCGGGCCGCGGGGCTCGGTGGTGTTCGGACGCGGCGGGGGGGAGCGGGTCGAGGTCTCCGCCCGCCCGGTCGACAAGGTGGTCGACACCACCGGCGCCGGGGATCAGTACGCCGCCGGCTTCCTGCTGGGGCTGGCGCGCGGCCTGTCGCTGGAGGACGCCGGCAGGCTGGGCTCGCTGGCCGCCGCCGAGGTCATCGCCCACTGGGGGCCGCGGCCGATGGCCTCGCTGGAGACGCTGGCGAAAGAGGCGGGGCTGAAGCTTGAGGCGTGAATCGTGACTCGTGAGTCGTGACTGTGGCGGGGTTCCCTCGGCTCCTCACGAATCACGACTCACCAATCACGCCTCCCGCCGGATCGTCACATAGAGGGCGCCGTCGCCGCCGTGCCGGCGCGCCGCCGGGGCGAAGCCGGAGACCACCGCGCGGAGCGCCGGCGCCTGCAGCCATTCGTGGACGGAGGCGCGGATGACGCCCGTGCCGCCGCGGCGGCCCTGGCCGGTGATCACCAGAACGGAGCGATAGCCCCGGGCCTGCGCGCCGATCAGGAAGGCGGTCAGGGCGTCCTGGGCCTGGAAGCGGCCGTGGCCGTGCAGGTCGATGCGCGCCTCGATCGGATCGCGCTCACGCGACAGGCGGCGCTGGCGGCGCGGCTCCAGTTCCTCGGGATGGCCGCGCGGGCGAGGCGGCGCGGCCGGCGCCGGGACGGAAGCGGCGGGGAGGCCGGGCGTGGGCGAGGTCGCGCGGGC
>JAEYTA010000180.1 GCA_023434265.1 Pseudomonadota bacterium | reverse complement strand
GCGCCAGCCTGCTGGCCCGCCGCCCCGACGTGCGCCGCGCCGAACGCAACCTCGCCGCCGCGGCGGCGCGGGTGAACGTGGCCACCGCCGACCTCTTCCCCCGCGTCACCCTCGGCGGCGGCGTCGGCGCCACGGCGCTGGACGCCGGCGGCCTCGGCGACAACGAGAATTTCCGCTTCAGCGTCGGCCCCCTGATCAGCTGGTCCTTCCCCAATGTGTTCGCCGCCCGCGCCCGCATCGAGCAGGCCGACGCGGCCTCCGACGCGGCGCTGGCGACCTTCGACCAGACGGTGCTTGTGGCGCTGCAGGAGACCGAGACGGCGCTGGCCGACTACGCCAACGAACTGGATCGCCGCGCCGCCCTGCAGGCCGCCCGCGACCAGGCCGCCGAGGCCGCGCGCCTGTCGCGCCTGCGCTTCGACGCCGGCGCCGACAGCTTCCTGACCGTGCTCGACGCCGAACGGACCCTGGCCGCCGCCGACGCCCAGCTGGCGGCCTCCGACGCCCTCGTGACCACCTACCAGATCGCCCTGTTCAAGGCGCTGGCGGGCGGGTGGAGCGGCGAGGGCTGATCTCGCACCCGCACAAGGGGGCTTGACGGCCCCCGGCCCTGCCGCCACCGTAAGCGCACTCATCAAGACCGGCTGAGGGATAGGCCCTTTGACGCCGGGGCAACCTTCCAGAACCACCCAGTTCTGGAGATGGTGCCAACTCCTGCGGGGTTCCTCGGAGCCGCGAGAGATGAGTGAAGGGAACGGCCCCTCGGGGGGTCCGCGCGTCTTCACGGGTCTTCACGCCGGAATTGGTTCGCCCCGTCCGATCTCGTTGAGAGATCGGAGCGCACCGTGGCGTCGCCTGACTGGCCCATCGTCGAAGCCCCCGGACGGGATGTCCGGGCCCCCATTCCCGAAACCTTCCGGCTCGAGTCCGGCCACCGGCTCGCCGCGACGGCGGTGACCGGCCGCCTGTACGGCCCTCGCCACGGGCCGCTGGTGATCGTCGCCGGCGGCGTCTCCGCCGACCGCCACGCGGCGCGCTGGTGGTCGTGGGCGGTGCGGTGTGGCGGACCCATCGACCTGAACCGCCTCCGGGTGCTCGCGTTCGACTGGGCCCCGGACGCAACGGACGGTTCCGTCACCATCACCACCGCCGACCAGGCCCGGCTGCTGGCGATCCTGCTGGACGGGATCGGCGAGCCGCGCCTCGAGGCCTTCGTCGGCGCCTCCTACGGCGGCTGCGTCGGTCTGGCCTTCGCGGCGGCCTTTCCGGAGCGGATCGGAAGCCTGACCGTCCTCTCGGCGCCGCATCGGGCGCATCCGGCGGCCACCGCTTGGCGGGGAGTGCAGCGCCGGCTGCTGGCCTTCGCACGCGACTGCGGCCGGGAGGCGGAGGGGATCGCCCTCGCCCGGCAGCTGGCCATGACCACCTATCGCACGGGTGAGGAGTTCGGCTGGCGCTTCGCTCCCACGCCGCCGCCGACGGCCGGCGGCCCCTATCCGGTCTGCGACTACCTGATCGCCCGCGGCGCGGCCTACGTCGGGACGACCTCCGTCGAGCGCTGGATCAGCCTCTCCGATTCGCTCGACCGCCACTTCATCCGCCCCGAGGCAATCGCCTGCCCGCTGACGGTGATCGGCTTCAGCTCCGACCGCCTCGTCCCGATCGAGGACCTGCGCGAACTGGCCGTGCGCGCCCCGAACCTGCGACGCCTCGTCGAGGCGCCCTCGATCTTCGGCCACGACGCCTTCCTCAAGGAACGCGAGTTCGTCGGTCGCGCCCTGCACGACGCCCTCTCCTCCCTCCCCGCCCCGAGCCGCGAGATCGCCGCATGACCTGCCCGACCGAACCCCACCCGTGTACGACCGCCGCGCGCCACGGGGTCGACGCCGACCCGGCGCACGGCGCGGTGATGCCGCCCCTCTACCTGTCGTCCAACTTCAGCTTCGACGGGCTCGAGGGGAAACGGCGCTACGACTACACGCGCTCGGGCAATCCGACCCGGGACGTGCTGGCCGACGCCTTGGCGCGGCTGGAGGGCGGCTGCGGCGCGGTGGTCACCGCCAGCGGCATGGCGGCGGTCGACCTGGCGCTCTGTTCGCTCGAGCCAACCGACCTGCTGGTCGCCCCGCACGACCTCTACGGTGGGACCCACCGCCTGCTCTGCGCCCGGGCCCGGAAGGGGCATTTCGAGGTCGCCTTCGTCGACCAGACCGACCGCGCCGCGCTGGACGCCGCCCTCGCCCGGCGGCCGAAGCTGATCCTGATCGAGACACCGTCCAACCCGCTGATGCGCGTGGTCGACGTGGCCGACGTCTGCGCCCGGGCGCACGCCGTCGGCTGCAAGGCGGCGGTGGACAACACCTTCCTGTCGCCGGCCCTGCAGCAGCCCCTCGCCCTGGGCGCCGACCTGGTCATCCACTCGACCACCAAATACCTCAACGGCCATTCCGACGTGGTCGGCGGCTGCGTGGTGGCGAAGGACCCGGCCGACCTCGACCAGCTGGTCTGGTGGGCCAATTGCCTGGGGGTGACGGGCGCGCCGTTCGACGCCTGGCTGACCCTGCGCGGCCTGCGCACCCTGTTCGCGCGGGTCGAACGGCAGCAGGCGACGGCCGGGCGGATCGCCGAGTGGCTGGCGGCCCATCCAGCGGTCCGCGCGGTGCACTACCCCGGCCTCCGCGACCACCCCGGCCATGCGACGGCGGCGCGCCAGCAGAGAGGCTTCGGGGCCATGCTCAGCTTCGAACTGGCCGAGCTCGACGCGGTGCGATGTTTCGTCGACCGACTGGGGGTCTTCACCCTCGCCGAGTCCCTCGGCGGGGTGGAGAGTCTGGTCGCCCACCCGGCGCTCATGACCCATGCGGCGATGGCGCCCGAGGCCCGCGCCGTCGCCGGCATCTCCGACGGCCTGCTGCGCCTCTCGGTCGGCCTCGAGCATCCCGAGGACCTGCTCGCCGACCTGTCCCGGGCGCTCGCCCCCCTCGCCGCGCGGCCCGCCGCCGAAGCCGCCTGAGAGGAAGCCGCCATGACCGCCCTCACCCTCGCCCATTCCCTTCCGGCCGCCGACGACGTCTCCTCCCCCGTCGCCGACGAACCGGTGGCCCTGCTGCAGCTCGACCTGGCCGACCCGGCCGAGGCCGCCAGCGCCGTGTACCGCGAGGTCCGGCGCGGGCGCCGCGTGGTCGCCGTCGCCTGCGGCAGGGCCGAAGCTCCTCTCCGCCTCGCCCGGGCCCTCGGCGCCATCGGAGTGGCCGCCGTCCTGCCCGCCGCCGGCGAGGGCCTGCTGCGCGACGGCGTGGCCATTGTCGCGGGACCGGAGACGC
>JAEYTA010000202.1 GCA_023434265.1 Pseudomonadota bacterium | reverse complement strand
GACCTGACCCTGGCCGCCCGCCACGCCGACCGGATCGTGGTCATCGACGCCGGACGCATCGTCGCCGACGCGACCTCGCTGGAGGCGCTTACGCCGGCGGTGATCGAACGCGTCTTCGGCCTCCGGGCCCGCTGGATCGAAACGCCGGACGGGCCGCTGCTGTCCGGGACCCGCTACTCCGAGGGGTCGCCCGTCGGCGTGCGCAGCACCGGCTCGCCCTCGAAGCCGGCGTAGGGCCTCGGCCCCTCTGCGGCCCCGCGGCGCAGGTCCTGCGACAGGGTCAGGGGCGCCGACCCGCCGTTCAGGCGCGCCTTGTAGATGCTCATGTTCTCCATCACCCGCATCATGTAGTTGCGGGTCTCGGTGAAGGGCGCGCACTCGATGAAGTCGACCGGGTCGGTCTGGCCGCCGCGCGGGTCGCCGCAGCGCGCGATCCATTGCGATGGTCGCGCCGGCCCGGCGTTGTAGCCCACCGTGGTCAGCAGCATGGAGCCGCCGAAGCGGCTCATCAGCTCGCCGAGGTGATAGCTGCCCAGCGTCATGTTGTAGTCCGGCTCCCACAGCCGCTCGGCCGAGTAGGGCATGCCCAGCCGCCGCGCCACGCCCGAGGCGGTCGACGGCAGGAACTGCATCATGCCCCGCGCGTCGGCGTGGGACCGGGCCCGGGGATCGAAGCTCGACTCCTGGCGGGTGATGGCGAGGGTGAAGGGCAGGGGGGCGGCGCCGCCCACCTCGGGCGGGATGCGCACCGGATACTGCCGCTCCGGCATCAGGAAGCCGCGCTGGCTGGCCGCCCGCCCGACCATCATGGCCGTGAAGCCCTCGCCGTAGCCGCGCGCCGTATCCATCAGCAGGGCCAGCTGGGCCGGGCCGGGCAGGTCGTCGTCCAGCTGGTAGGCGAAGACCCGGAACAGGCTGGCCTCGCCGGTCTCGCCGAGGATGCGCAGCGCCCGCACCCGCTCGTCGCCCTCGAAGGCGGCGCGGTCGGCCGCCGACGGAACCGGGTCGCCGGGCAGGGTGATCGTCGTCAGACCCGCCTTCTCGGCGGCCAGCTGGCCGTAGAAGCTCTGGATGTGCTCCGCCCCGGCCCGGTAGTGCGCCACCGCCGCCGGCGTATTGCCCTGCGCCTCGGCCGCCCGGCCCAACCAGTAAAGGGCCCGGCCCTGGGTGATGGGGGTCGAGGACGCCTGCCGCAGGGTCTCGAAGTGCCCCGCCGCCCGCGCCGGGTCGTTCAACTTCACCAGCGCCACCCAGCCGGCGAAGAACTCGGCGTCGACCATGCGGTCGCCCGACCGGAAACCATGCCCGGCCATGGCGTCGTAGGCCGCCTGCCAGTTGCGCCGCTCCAGGGCGTCGAGGAAGTAGTTGCGCCGCTCCGACCACAGGGTGTTCTGGGCGTCGCTCGACGAGGTTCCGGCCGGGGGCAGGGCGGACAGCAGGCCGAAGCCTTCCGACTGCCGGTTGGCCGCCCTGAGAATCCGCGCCCTCTCCAGCGCCACCGCCGGATCCCGCGCCTGCGCCGGGGTCAGGCCGGCGACGACCGCGTCGGGGCTGTAGGCGGTGCGCAGCGCCATGGCCGCCTCGGCCACCGCCCGCCGCTCCGGCGAGACCATCTGCGCCATGGCCCGCGTCGCCGGGCCGTGCGGGCCGGGCAGCAGCAGGTTCAGTCGCGCCTCGTGATCGGCGGTCGTCAGGGCCGCGCCCCAACGCGCCAGGATGCGGTTCTGGCTGGCCTCGTCGAACGAACGGGTGGTCCACCAGTCGCGGATCAGCCGCCGCGCCTCGTCGCCGCGCCCGCGCTGCTCCAGCGCGTCGGCCAGGGCGATGGCGCCCTCGACCGTGGTCGGCCGCGAGCGGGCGAACAGGGCCAGGGTCGCGTCGGCGCCGGCATAGCCGCGCTCCAGCGCCTTCTCCACCGCCTCGCGCCGACTGTCGGCGCGCGGCCAGCCGGCGAAGCGGGCGTCGACATCGGCCAGTTCGGCCCACGACATCCGGTCCGCCGAGGTGTCCAGCAGCGCCCATTCGACCAGCTTGCGCGCCGCCGGGTCGGCCATGCGGGCGATCACCGCGCGCGTGCCGGGAATGTCGCGCGCCCGCGCCAGCGCCAGGCCCTCGCGGAAGAGCGCCGCCTCCTGGTCGCCGAGCACCCGCGGCTCGCTGCCGACCGGGCCCTGGGCGACCGAGGCATAGGGGACCTGGGCGGGAATCAGGCTTTCCGGCGCGGGGGCGAGCAGGGCCAGCGCGGCCGCGAGACTGGTTCCGATCATGCCGTGTCCGATCCCCATTCGTTGCGGTTGCGGTCGACCGACCGGCAACCTACCCTTTGCGCCCAATCCGGCGACCGCCGCCCAACTTTCCGCGCAGGACCATCGTTCCCATGACCGCCCCCTTGTTCAAGGGCGTGATCACCGCCCTGATCACACCACTTCGTGACGGAAAGGTGGACGAGGCCGCCTTCCGCGCCCTGGTCGAACGCCAGATCGCGGCCGGGGTTCACGGGCTCGTGCCGATGGGCACCACGGGCGAGAGCGCGACCCTGCATCCGGACGAACATCGCCGCGTCGTCGAACTGTGCGTCGAGGTCGCCGCGGGCCGGGTCCGGGTCATCGCCGGGGCCGGGGCCTCGGCCACCGACAAGGCCATCGACTTCGTGCGCCACGCCAAGACCGTCGGCGCCGACGGGGCCCTCGTGGTCACTCCCTACTACAACCGCCCGTCCCAGGCCGGCCTGGCCGCCCATTTCGAGGCCCTCGCCGAGGCGGTGCAGCTGCCGGTGCTGCTCTACAACGTGCCCGGCCGAACCGGCGTCGACCTCGCCAACGAGACCGTCGCCCGCCTCGCCGTCCATCCCAACATCGTCGGGATCAAGGACGCCACCGGCGACCTGTCGCGGGTCAGCTGGATGCGCGCCAACATCGTCGGCCAGCAGTTCGACCTGATCTCCGGCGACGACCCCAGCTACCTCGGCTACCACGCCCAGGGCGGGGTCGGGGTCATCTCCGTCACCTCCAACGTCGCCCCCGAGGCCATGGTCGCCCTGCACGAGGCGGCCGCCGCCGGCGACTACGCCGCGGCCCGCGACTGGCAGGACCGCCTGATCGGCCTGCACAAGGGCCTGTTCCTCGACGCCTCGCCGTCGCCGGCCAAATACGCCCTGTCGCGCCTGGGCCTGTGCACGGAGGAGGTGCGCCTGCCGCTGGTCCCCACCGCCGACGCGCACAAGCCGGCCATCGACCGCGCCATGGCCGCCGCGGGCCTCGCCTGATGGCGTCGGACAAGCCGAAGACGAAGCTGATCGCCGAGAATCGGCGGGCCCGCTTCGACTACTTCCTCGAGGACTTCACCGAAGCCGGCATCCAGCTGCTCGGCACCGAGATCAAGGCGCTGCGCGACGGCCGCGCCAACATCGCCGAGTCCTACGTCGCGCCCGAGGGCCGCGAGCTGGTGCTGATCAACGCCGACATCCCGCCGTACAGGCAGGCCAACCGCTTCAACCACGAGCCGCGCCGCCACCGGAAGCTGCTGCTCCACCGCCGCCAGATCGACCGCATGATCGGCGCCGTGCAGCGGGAGGGCCGCACCATCGTGCCGGTGAAGCTGTATCTGAACGAGGCCGGCAAGGCGAAGATCGAGATCGCGCTGGCCAAGGGCAAGAAGGTCCACGACAAGCGCGAGGCCTCGGCCGAACGCGACTGGCAGCGCGACAAGGCGCGCCTGCTCAAGGAGCGCGGCTGACTGCGAAGAGTCAGCCCTGCAGCGGCTGGGCCTGTAACACCCCCGGCGGCGGCGCGGACACATAGGCGTCCATGCCGCCGAGCGACGGTCGGGTCCATTCCTGCAGCAGCATCCCAAGCGCCACGATCAGCGCCGCTCCGACGAGGGCCAGCAGTGCGGCCTTCCTCTCCTGGGGCGTGAAAACCCCGTCTCCCCTACGCATGACAGCCTCCAAAGCTGTCGGATCAACGCCCCCGATCGGACGCCGTTCCTGCCCTCGGCAGGGTACACCCGCCAGTCGCCGATTCGCGTGTCAGGGGAGCCACAGTCGACCGGGATCGAACGGCGTTCGTCAGGTGTCCAGAAGCTCGCGAGCGCGCAGGAACACCGCCTCGAACATCTCCGCCGTCAGCCGGCCGGTGTTCGTGTTGAGGCGCGAGCAGTGGTAGCTGTTGAGAAGCACCCAGGGCCCGGCCCGGCCCTCCGCCCCGTGTCCCGCCGGCATGGCCGACCCCGGCTTGCCCAGCGCCTTCAGCACATTGCGCCGCGACACGTCGCCGAGGGTCACGATCACCTTCAGGCGGGGCAGGGCGGCCAGTCGCGCCTGCAGGAAGGGCCGGCAGGTCGCCTCCTCGATCGGCAGGGGCTTGTTCCCCGGCGGAGCGCAGCGCACGGCGTTGGTGATCATGCAGTCGACCAGCTCGAGCGCGTCGTTTCCGTCCGGGTCGTAGCCGCCGCGGGCGAAGCCGGTCCGGTGCAGGGTCTCGTAAAGCAGCCAGCCGGCGTGATCGCCGGTGAACGGACGCCCGGTCCGGTTCGCCCCGGTCCGCCCCGGGGCCAGCCCGGCCACCAGCAGCCGCGCCTGCGGATCCCCGAACGACGCCACCGCCCCGTTGAACCAGCCCGGCGTGCGCTGCTCGTTCTCCCGCCGGTAGTCGACCAGCCGCGGACACAGCGGGCAGTCGCGGGGGGCTTCGGGCGGGTAGGGCGTGGGCATCAGCGCTCAACGACTGGGGGTGGCCAGTGGCCCGTGGCCAGTGGATGGTGAGGTGTGGTTAGCGTCATCGCCGGCCTGGCGCCATTCCGAAGGACGCCCCTTGGTCACGGGCCACGGATCACGGGCCACGGGCCACGGCTCCCTAACCACCCGCTTTCGGACGCCCCACGTCCGGCAGCAGGTCCGCCAGCTCCACGAACGCGTCCGCCTGGCGGCGCAGTTCGTCGGCGATCTGCGGCGGCTGGCTCTTCAGGGTCGAGACCACGGTGACCCGCACCCCCTTTGCCTGCACCGCCGCGACCAGCCGGCGAAAGTCGCCGTCGCCGGAGAACAGCACCGCGTGATCCAGCCGGGGCGCCAGCTCCAGCATGTCGACCGCGATCTCGATGTCCATGTTGCCCTTGGTGCGCGACCGCCCTTCTGCGTCGGTGAAGCGCTTCGCCGGCTTGGTCACCACGGAGAAGCCGTTGTAGTCGAGCCAGTCGACCAGAGGCTTCAACGGCGAGAACTCCTCGCCCTCGACCACGGCGGTGTAATAATGGGCGCGAACCAGAACGCCGTTCGCGCGATACAGATCGAGCAGCTTGCGGAAGTCGAGGTCCGCGTTGAGCGCGCGCGCCGCCGAATAGAGGTTGGCGCCGTCGATGAAGAGGGCGATGCGTTCGCCGGGAATGGGCGTCATGAACTCGGACTCCGGAAAATCTGACGTCGCCCGGCCGCCCGTCGAAATCGACGGCGACCTCGATCTGGACGAGGCCGTCATCGTCGCCCTCGGCTGCAATGACAAGGGGGCCTGGGCCGACTGTCGCGAGGCGCTGGAGGCGGGGTTGGCCCGCTTCCGGGCGGAGGGCGTCGACGTGATCGCCCGCTCCTCGTGGTGGCGTTCGGCGGCCTGGCCCGACCCCGACGACCCGCCCTTCCTCAACGGAGTGGTGATCGTCCGGACCGAACTTCCGCCCCACGACCTGATGGCCGCGCTGGGCCGCATCGAGGAGGCCTTCGGCCGGCAGCGCGGCCGGCCCAACGCCCCGCGCACCCTCGATCTCGACCTGATCGCCTACGGGCGGCTCAGCGGCGACCTCGACGGCCTGATCCTGCCGCATCCCCGCGCCGCCGAGCGGCTGTTCGTCATGGGCCCGCTGGCCGAGATCGCGCCGGCGTGGAAGCATCCGGGAGGCGGGCGCGCCGTCGACCTGGCGGCTGGCGCTGTCGTTGGTCGCGACGCTACCATCGCGGGATGATCCTAAAACGAGCCTGTTGCTTCTGCGGCGAGACGGTCACGAAGAAGACGGACCCCGACGCGGTCGAGATTACCCTTCGCAATCTGTGGGGAGGGGAATCCGTGCAAGGCCTTCAGGCGCACTCTGCCTGCCTTGTTCGCGTCTTTCCCGAGATCGCGATGGTCGATCCCCCTGGCTTGCGGGACTGACGCCTCATTCCCGCCCATGCGGCGTTGCACAATCGGCTCCACATCTCTATTTTGCGCGGTTCTCCCCCCGCGTCCGAGGATTTTCATGGCCCGCGTCACTGTCGAAGACTGCATCGAGAAGGTGCCGAACCGTTTCGGTCTGGTTCTGCTGGCCGGTCACCGCGCTCGCAACATCGCCAACGGCGCGCCGCTGACGCTCGACCGCGACAACGACAAGAACCCGGTCGTGGCCCTGCGCGAACTGGCCGAGGACACCGTCGTCCCGGACGAACTGCAGGAAAACATCATCACCACCCTGCAGCGCGTCGACGAGCGCACCGAGGCCGAGGACGAGGCCGAGACCGTCGCCCTGCTGGCCGAGCCGCAGCACATGAACATGGCCGAGGCCGAGCTGATCCGCGCGCTGCAGAGCGACCGCGACGGCGGGCAGGAGGAGCGATACTGACGGCGGACCCCGCCAACGGCATCACCATCCTGCCGGCGCGGCAGCCCGCGCCGACCCCTGAAGCTGCCAATCTGAACGAACCGGACGACCCCGCGGCCCCCGCCGGGTCGGCCGATCACGCCGGCCGCGGCAAGGTGCTGCGCCAGTTCGAACTGGTCGAGGCGGTGCGGGCCTACGACCCGACGGCCGACGAGGGGCTGCTCAACCGCGCCTACGTCTATGCGATGAAGATGCACGGCTCGCAGCTGCGGGCCTCGGGCGATCCCTACTTCGCCCACCCGATCCAGGTCGCGGGCATCCTCACCGACTACCGGCTCGACACCGCCACCATCGTCACCGCCCTGCTGCACGACGTGGTCGAGGACACCTCGGCCACCCGCGACGACATCGCCGGCATGTTCGGCGAGGAGATCGCCCAGCTGGTCGAGGGCGTCACCAAGCTGTCGCGGCTGGAGCTCCAGGCCGAGCACACGCGCCAGGCCGAGAACCTGCGCAAATTCATCCTGGCCATCTCGAAGGACGTTCGCGTCCTGCTGGTCAAGCTGGCCGACCGGCTGCACAACATGCGCACCCTGCGCTACGTCAAGCCGGAGAAGCGCGAGCGGATCAGCCGCGAGACGCTCGAGGTCTACGCTCCGCTGGGCCGCTCGATCGGCATCCACTCCATCGCCTCGGAACTGGAGGAGCTGGCCTTCGAGCACCTCAACCCGACCGCCCGCACCGCCATCGAGCGGCGGCTGGAGGCGCTCAAGCTCGAACACGGCCGCGCCATCGAGGGCGTGTCGGGCGAGATCCAGCGGGTGCTGGAGGAGGCGGGCGTGCAGGCTCGCGTGATCGGCCGCGAGAAGACGGCCTACTCGATCTGGCGCAAGCTGCAGCGCAAGTCCGTCGGCTTCTCGTCCCTGTCCGACATCTACGGCTTCCGCGTCATCGTCGAGGCCGAGGACGACTGCTACCGGGCGCTGGGCGTCATCCACCGGGCCTGGCCGATGGTGCCCGAGCGGTTCAAGGACTTCATCTCGACCCCCAAGTCGAACAACTACCGCTCGCTGCACACCACCGTCGTCGGCCCGTCCGGCCTGCGCATCGAGATGCAGATCCGCACCGAGGCGATGGATCGGGTCGCCGAGGACGGGGTGGCCGCGCACTGGGCCTACAAGAACCACTCCTACGGCTTCGACCGCGAGGCCATGGCCGCCCAGGGCGGCCGCGACCCGCTGCAGAACCTGCGCCACCTCGTGCAGGTCATCGAGCACGGCGAGGGCGGCGAGGACTGGGTCGAGCACGCCAAGCTCGAGATGTATCTCGACCAGGTCTTCGTGTTCACGCCCAAGGGCGCCCTGATCACCCTGCCGCGCGGCGGCATGCCGCTGGACTTCGCCTACGCCGTGCACACCGAGGTGGGCGACTCCGCCGTGGGGGTGAAGATCAACGGCGAGCTGAAGCCGATGCGCACCCAGCTGCAGAACGGCGACGTGGTCGAGATCATCCGCGGGGCGAAGCGCGAGATCCCGTCCGACTGGCGCTCCCTGACCGTCACCGGCCGGGCCCGCTCGGCCATCCGCCGCCACATCCGCAGCTCCGAGCGCGAGGAGTTCCAGAAGCTGGGCCGCGCCACCCTCGAGCAGACTCTCGCCCGCGCCGAGAAGGCGCTGGCCGACATCTCGCTCAAGCCGGCGCTGGAGACCCTCGCCGTCGGCTCCGAGGAGGATCTGTTCGAGGCCATCGGCCGAGGCCGGCTGTCGGCGACCAAGGTCGGCGAAACCCTGTTCCCGGCGCTCAAGGGCCGGCTCAAGGCCGGGCCGGACCGCAAGCGCATCGGCGACGACCAGGCCCGCCTGTTCGTGCGCGGCGGCGGCCTCACGCCCGGCGTCAGCGTCCATTTCGGCCACTGCTGCTCGCCGGTGCCGGGCGACCGCATCGTCGGCATCCTCGAGCCCGACGTCGGCCTCACCGTGCACACCATCGACTGCCAGCGTCTCGCCGACTTCGCCGACGACGATTCCGTCTGGCAGGACCTGCAGTGGACGCCCCAGGCCGAGCGCGGCGCCGTCGCCTCGGCCCGGCTGCGCGCCACCATCAAGAACGCCCCCGGCGTGCTCGGCCAGGTCGCCACCATCATCGGCGAGGCCGGCGGCAACATCCTCAACCTGGTGATGAGCCACCGCCAGCAGGACTTCTTCGACGTCGACATCGACGTCGAGGTCGAGGACGCGCGCCACGCCACCACCATCATGGCCGCCCTGCGCGCCAACCCGTCCGTCGATACCGTCGAGAGAGCCCGCGGATGAGTCCCGAGGAAATCGCCGCCCTGAACGCGGCCCAGATGGCCTCGCCCTCCTACCGCCTGGCCGCCTTCGACCAGGACTTCCTGATGAGCGATTCGATGCGGGGCGTGCGCTTCCTGCTCGAATACGCCAAGGCCGAGCAGGCCCTGCGCGCCTGGGGCGTGCGCTCCACCGTGGTGGTCTTCGGCAGCGCCCGCATCGGCGAGGACGCCAGTCCGACCCATGCCCGCTGGTACCGCGAGGCCCGCGCCTTCGGCCGCATCGTGTCCGAGCGCGGCGGGGCCATGCGCGGCCAGGTCGGCGAACCGCGCGACAACGTCGTCGCCACCGGCGGCGGCCCCGGCGTCATGGGCGCGGCAAACCGGGGCGCGCACGACGTCGGCGCGCCCTCGATCGGCTACAACATCACCCTGCCGCACGAGCAGGAGCCCAATCCCTGGTCGACGCCGGAGCTGACCTTCCGCTTCCACTACTTCGCCATGCGCAAAATGCATTTCGCCCTGCGCGCCAACGCCTTGGTGGTCTTCCCCGGCGGCTTCGGGACCTTCGACGAGCTGTTCGAGATCCTCACCCTGCGCCAGACCGGCAAGGAGCGGAACATCCCCATCGTCCTGTTCGACGAGGGCTATTGGCGGTCCGTGGTCAATTTCGAAAAGCTGGTCGAGCACGGCATGATCGCGCAGGCCGACCTCGACCTGATGGGCTTCGCCGAGGACGCCGAGGGGCTCTGGAACGAGCTTCTCCATCGCGGCCTGCGCCCCGGACAGGAGAACGTCGATGATCCGCATCAACCTTCGCTTCAAAGCGAGGGCGTGACGGGGTAGGGGAGGTCGCCATGACCGACCCCATGACCTCCGAAGACGTTCTGAACGAATTCCGCGCCGCCGGCGCCCTGCGCGAGGGCCACTTCGTCCTCTCCTCCGGCCTGCACAGCCCGGTCTTCCTGCAGAAGAACCTGGTCTTCATGTCGGCCGACCGCTGCGCCCGCCTGTGCAAGGCGCTGGCGGAGAAGGTCACCGCCGCCGTCGGCCCCGTCGACCTGGCCATCTCGCCCGCCGTCGGCGGCATCATCCCCGGCTACGAGACCGCCCGCTGGCTGGGCGTACCCTCGATGTACGTCGAGCGCGAGGGCAGCGCCTTCAAGCTGCGCCGCGGCTTCCACGTCGAGCCGGGCCAGAAGGTGGTCATGGTCGAGGACATCGTCACCACGGGCCTGAGCTCCCGCGAGTGCATCCAGGCCATCCGCGACGCCGGCGGCGACGTGGTCGCGGCCGCCTGCATCGTCGACCGCTCCGGCGGCCGCGCCGACGTCGGCGTGCCCCTGATCGCCCTCGCCACCCTCGACGTCCCCGCATATCCCGCCGACGCCCTGCCGCCCGAACTCGCCGCCCTGCCGGTCGAGGATCCCGGCAGCCGCCGGCTGGCGAAGTAGGAGGCTTCCGATGCGCGGTCGCGTCCGCCTCGGCGTCAACATCGACCACGTCGCCACCGTGCGGAACGCCCGCGGCGGCAGCCATCCCGATCCCGTGCGCGCCGCCCGCGAGGCGCTGGCCGCCGGCGCCGACGGCGTCACCGCCCACCTGCGCGAGGATCGCCGCCACATCACCGACCCGGACATCGCGGCGCTCAGCGACCTGTGCGCCGGGGCCGGCAAGCCGCTCAATCTCGAAATGGCCGTCACCGACGAGATGCTGGCCATCGCCCTTCGCCACCGGCCCCACGCCGCCTGCCTGGTGCCCGAGCGGCGCGAGGAGGTGACCACCGAGGGCGGCCTCGCCGTCGCCGGTCAGGAGGCCCGGATCGCCCCTGTCGCGCAGGCCCTGGCCGCCGCCGGCATCCGCGTCTCCCTGTTCATCGAGCCCTCGCCCGAACAGGTCGAGGCCGCCGCCGCCGTCGGCGCCCAGGTGGTCGAGTTCCACACCGGTCGCTACTGCCACCTGTCCGGCGACGACCGTCTGGTCGAGTTCGCCCGGCTGCAGGCCGCCGCCGCCCGCGCCGCCGACCTCGGGCTCGAGGTCCACGCCGGCCACGGCCTCGACTACACGACCGCCGCCGACATGATGGCCATCCCCGAGGTGCGCGAACTCAACATCGGCCACTTCCTCATCGGCGAGGCGGTGTTCGTCGGCCTGACCGCCGCCATCCACCGCATGCGCGCCGCCATGGACGCCGCCTCATGATCCTCGGCGTCGGCGCGGACCTCTGCGACATCCGCCGCATCCAGACCTCGCTGGACCGCTTCGGCGACCGCTTCCGCAATCGCTGCTTCACCGAGCTGGAGCGGACCCGTTCGGACCGCAAGCCGGACCCGGCGTGGAGCTACGCCAAGCGCTTCGCCGCCAAGGAGGCCTGCGCCAAGGCGCTGGGCACCGGCATGCGCTCCGACGTCTACTGGCGCGACATGGGGGTGGTGAACCTGCCCTCGGGCCAGCCGACCCTGGCCCTGACCGGAAACGCCGCCGACCACCTCGCCCGCATGGTCCCGCCGGGGCATGCCCCGCGCATTCACCTGACGCTGAGCGACGAACACCCCTACGCACTCGCCTTCGTGGTGATCGAAGCCTTGCCGATCCCCTGATCAGGTTATAACCGGTTCTGCGCGAAAGACCGCGCCGGTCGGGGGGACTAGGGTCAGTATGAGCGACGAACACAAGCCGCACGACGACGACGATCACGGCCACGGCCCGACGCCCGAGGCGCATCCGGGTCCGGCCGCCGACCCGCACGCGGTCGAGGCCGTGCCCGCCGATCACGCGGCGGCGGAAGGCCACGAGGCGACCGCCGCCGAGGCCCACGGCGAGGACCACGACGCCCACCGCGACGTCCACGATCCCGGCGACTCCGGTCATGCCGAGCCCGACGCCCACGCGCCGACCGCCGAAGCCGCGCACGACGCTCACGGCCCCGACGATCACGCCCAGGGTCACGACGGCCACGGCCACGCCGCCCCCGCGGCTCCGGTCGACCACGCGGATGTCCACGCCGCGGCGCCCGCGGCCGCCGCCGCCAGCCGGCCGGTGTGGAGCGACGCCGGCGACGCCCCCTTCGAGGACGTCGACGCCACCCCCGTCTACGCGCGTGGCGGGAAGGGCCGGAAGAAGGCGAAGAAGGGCGGCGGCAGCGAGAGCTGGGAGATCGTCAAGACCATCGTCTTCGCCCTGCTGATCGCCCTGGTCCTGCGCGTCCTGCTGTTCCAGCCCTTCACCATTCCGTCGGCCTCGATGGAGCCCAACCTCTACGAGGGCGACTACATCGTCGTCTCCAAGTGGTCGTACGGCTACTCGAGGCACTCGATCCCGTTCAGCCCGCCGCTGTTCGAGGGCCGCATCTTCGGCAGCGAGCCCGAGCGCGGCGACATCGTCGTGTTCAAGCTGCCGCGCGACGACCGGACCGACTACATCAAGCGCGTCGTCGGCCTTCCGGGCGACCGCGTGCAGATGCTCGACAACGTCCTGCACATCAACGGCGAGCCGGTCCGCGACATCGTGGTCACCGGCCAGGACGTCACCAACATGTACGGCGAGCTGATCATCACGGCGGACGAGACCCTGCCGGGCGGCAGGACCTTCCGCATCCAGGAGTACGGCCCGGGCCGCGATCTCGACACCACCCCGGTGTTCGAGGTGCCGGTCGGCCACTACTTCATGATGGGCGACAACCGCGACAACTCGGTCGACAGCCGCGTCGACGAGTCGATGGGCGTCGGCCTGGTGCCGGCCGAGAACCTGATCGGCAAGGCCGAGATCATCCTGTTCTCGTGGCAGCCGGGCGCCTCGCTGTGGAATCCGGTCAGCTGGTTCACCAAGGTCCGCCCGAGCCGGTTCTTCACTGTCCTCGACTGATGACCGACCGAAGGGCCGAGGCCGTCGCCGCGCTCGCGCGCTCCCTCGGCCACGCGTTCCGCGACGCCGGCCTGCTGGAGCGCGCCCTGACCCACCCCAGCGTGGGCGAGGGCGCGGCGCGCGACGCCCGCGGCCGGCCCTTCGTCGACAACCAGCGGCTGGAGTTCCTCGGCGACCGGGTGCTCGGCCTGCTGGTCGCCGACCGGCTGCTGCGCGACTTCCCCGCCGCCGACGAGGGCGAGATGTCGTCCCGACTGCACGCCCTGGTCGACAAGGCCGCCTGCGCCCGCGTCGCCGAGGGCCTCGGCGTCGGCCCGGCCATGCGCCTTTCGCCGGGCGAGGCGAAACAGGGCGGCCGCCGCCGCGAGAGCGTGCTGGGCGACGCCATGGAGGCCATCCTCGCCGCGGTCTGGCTGGACGGCGGCATGGACGCCGCCCGCGCCGTCTTCGACCGCGCCTGGGCCGCCGAGCTGGCCGCCCCCGCCCGACCGTCCCTGGCCAACCCCAAGTCGGCCCTGCAGGAATGGGCGCTGGGGCAGGGCAAGCCCTTGCCGACCTATCGCATCGTCGAGCGCACCGGCTCGGATCACGCCCCGACATTCACCGTCGAGGCCAGCGTGGCCGGATATCCGCCCTTGACCGCGCGGGGGCGTTCGCGTCAGGACGCGGAGAAGGCGGCCGCGACCGCCCTTCTCCAGCGTGAAGGCGTGATTTGACCGAACCCCAGGACACGGCCCCGACCCAGCAGAAAGCCGGCTTCGCCGCCATCATCGGCGCCCCCAACGCGGGCAAGTCGACGCTGGTCAACCGCCTGACCGGAACCAAGGTCTCGATCGTCACCCAGAAGGTCCAGACCACCCGCTTCCCGGTGCGCGGCATCGCCCGCTACGGCGACGCCCAGATCGTGCTGGTCGACACCCCCGGCATCTTCAGCCCGCGCCGCCGCCTCGACCGCGCCATGGTCGCCTCGGCCTGGGGCGGGGCCGACGAGGCCGACGCCGTCGTCCACCTCGTCGACGCCGCCTCGCACATCGCCGCCCAGGGCAAGGAGGGCGCCGCCGCCGACCGCCGCTCGGCCGAGGACACCGAGACCATCGTCGCCGCGCTGAAGGAGTCCGGGAAGAAGGTCATCCTGGCCCTCAACAAGATCGACGGCATGCGCCGCGACACCCTGCTGGCCCTGTCGCAGCAGCTGTTCGAGACCGGCGTCTACAGCGAGGTCTTCATGATCTCGGCCCTGTCGGGCGACGGCGTCGACGACCTCGGCCGCCGTCTCGCGGAGATGATGCCCAAGGGGCCCTGGCTCTATCCGGCCGACCAGTCCGCCGACGTGCCCATGCGCGTGCTCGCCGCCGAGATCACCCGCGAGAAGGTCTACCTCCGCGTCCACGAGGAACTGCCCTATTCGGCCGCGGTGGAGACCACCAGCTTCGAGGAACGTCCCGACGGCTCGGCCCGCATCGAGCAGACCATCTACGTCGAGCGCGACAGCCAGCGGCCCATCGTGCTGGGCAAGGGCGGCCAGACCCTGAAGTGGATCGGCCAGAAGGCGCGCGAGGAGCTGACCGAACTGCTCGACCGCCCCGTGCATCTGTTCCTGACCGTGAAGGTCGACCCCAAATGGCAGGACAGCCGCGCCCTCTACGCCCAGTTCGGCCTCGACTACGACGTCTGATCCCTTGTTCCATGTGCCCCGCCGCGCCGGAAACCACCCCCGGCTGACCTTCGGCCTGCTGGCCGTGCTCGCCGCCCTCGTCGCCGGCGGCGTCGCCTGGGCCACGCTGAACCGCCCGGTCCCGCCGGGCGAGCCGGAAGCGGCCGCCCTCCCGCCGCGACCGCCCGTGGTGGCGGTCGAGAACCTGCCGCAGCTCAAGGCGCAGCTCGACCGCTGGGGCGGCGCCGGCCGCTTCACCGGCGGCGTGCTGGTCGCCCGCGGCGACGAGGTGCTGTTCCGCCAGGTCTACGGCATGGCGAACCGGAGCATGGGGACGCCGCTCGAGCTCAACTCCCGCTTCCGCCTCGCCTCGGTCAGCAAACAGTTCACCGCCGCCGCCATCCTGCGCCTGCAGGACGAAGGCGTGCTGTCGATCGAGGACCCGGTCTGCCGCTGGATCGAGCGCTGCCCGGCCTCGTGGGCGCCGGTGCGGCTGCGCCACCTGCTGGCGCACACCTCCGGCATCCCCGACCTGATGGCCCGACCCGGCTGGGGCGTGCGCCGCGTCACCCCTGCCACGCCCGAGGAACTGACCGAAGAAACAAGGCGCTACAGCCCGTCCTTCCCGCCCGGCACGAAGGTTCGCTACAACAACGCCGGCTACAATCTGCTCGGCGTCGTGGTCGAGGAGGCCAGCGGCCAGCCGCTGCACGACTATCTGCGCACCGCCTTCTTCGAGCCGCTCGGCATGGCCGACACCGGCTACGACGACGGCTTCTCCGACGTGGTCATGGGTTACGCCAACCTCGGCGGTCCGCCGACCCCCCAGCCCAACGCCAACCTCAGCATCATCTTCGCCGCCGGCGGCCTCTACTCGACCCTCGACGACATGCTGGCCTGGACCCGCGCCCTGCACGGCGGCCACGTTCTGTCGCCGGAGAGCTACCGCCAGATGATCGCCGACCATGCGCCGGAGGACACGCCCGACGAACGCGGCCAGCCGCGCCGCCTGTGGGGTTTCGGCCTCTACGAGAAGGCGCTGGGGCGCCAGGTCCGCCCCGACTTCCTCGACCGCCAGATCTACCACACCGGCAGCTGGTCGGGCTTCCGCAACCTGGTGACACACCAGCCGGACGAGGACGTGACGGTGGTCGTCCTGTCCAACAACTTCCACCAGCGCGAGGCGGTGTTGCTGCTGTCCCAACAGGGCATGGCCGAGGCGCTGGGGCGCCCGTTCCCGACCGAAGTGAGCCGCTAGCCCTCCCGGGCCCAGCGCGCGCGCCGCGCCAGTTCGGCCGCCGTCGGCGCGCCCTGCGGGAAGGACCCCACCGGCACCTCTCCGTCGCGCTCGTAGCTGGCGACCACCACGCCGGTCGTCGAGACGCCGCTGCTGATCAGCCGCCAGGCGTGGGGCCGCGAGCCGTCGTCGAACAGCCGCTTGCCCCGGCCCAGCACGACCGGGAAGGTCAGGAGGGTCAGCCGGTCGATCAGGTCGGCCGCCATCAGGGCGTGCGTCACCTCGCTGGAACCCTGGATCAGCAGGTCGCGGCCCTCGGTCGCCTTCAGAGCCCGCACGGCCTCGGCCAGATCGCCCTCCAGCCGATGGCTGTTGGCCCAGTCCAGCGTCGTCTCCGGCCCGGCCGCGACATACTTGTTCGCGGCGGTGAAGGCGCGACCGATCTCGTCGTCCTGATACGGCCAGTAGGCGGCGAAGATCTCGTAGGTCCTGCGACCCAGCAGCAGGTCGTAGGCCTCGCCCATGGCGTCGCCCATCAGCCGCTCCAGCGGCTCGTCCCACCACGGGAAGTTCCAGCCGCCGAAGCGGAAGCCGCCGGAGGGATCCTCGTCGGGGCCGCCCGGCGCCTGCATGACGCCGTCGATGGAGACGAAGGTCGCGGCGCGGATCGTGCGCATCACTCGTCTCCCGGCGCGGGCGCGTCCGCGAAGGCGGGCGGGGGCGGCGGAACCGCGTCGTCGAGGAACGGCAGGATCATCGAGGCCAGCAGCGCCGGGTCGCCGAACACGCCGATGTGCGAACTGCCCGGCAGGATGGCCAGCCGCGCCGGCGGCGCCTCGGTCAGGAAGGGCTGGGCGGATCGCGCCGTGTCGCCGCCGCCGCGCAGCCGGTACAGCTCGACGGCATGTTCCGGCCGCACGATGTCGTGGTCGCCGACGATGATGAAGGTCGGGTGCGGCAGGGCGCGGATGTTCTCGGCCGACCAGTCCTGCCCCCGGTCCATCACCTTGATCTTGTTGACCACCGAGGCGAAGGCGTCCGGGTCCGGGGCCAGGCGCCTGAACTCCGCCTCCATGGCGGAGCCGGCGAACATCTCCGGCGTGATGCTGGCCATCATCTGGGCGAAGCCGGGCAGATTGCCCGCCTCGTTGAAGCTGACCGAGGCGATGACCAGATGATCGACCCGGTCCGGATGGCGCAGCGCCAGCTGCAGCGCCGCCCCGGCCCCCATCGAATAGCCGACCACGTCGGCCTTCGCGACGCCGGCGTCGGCCAGCACCGCCGCCGCGTCGTCGGCCAGGGCCTCGTAGGAGATCGGGCCGGGCAGGTCGCCGGTCCGTCCGTGGCCGCGCTGGTCGACCACGATCAGGGGCCGGTCGGTGATCAGGTCGGTCAGCGGCGCCATCGCGTCCGACGACATGAAGGCCCCGTGCAGCACCAGCAGCGGCGTGGCGCCGGAGGCCAGGTCGCCGTGCACGAAGTAGCGCACCTCGCCGCCCTCGACGGTGGCCGAGTCGGCGCGCGCGACCGGCGCCTGCACCGTGGCTTCGGTCGCCGGCGCGGTCTGCGCCGTGGCGGGGAGGGCGGTCGCCAGCGCGATGGCGGCGACGGCGGTCAGCAGAAGCGGTTTCATCGTCTTCTCCTTTGATCGGGGGTTCAGGTGCGTCGGAACGGGAACAGCGCCCTGAGCGCCGGGTCGCGCAGCCACAGCCCGCCCCACATGACCAGGCCGAGGTAGATCGAGAACAGCTGGTGGCTGAACAGTGGGCTGCCGGCCCGGATCTGGGTGGCCATGGCCCCGCCCAGCAGGCCCATGAACAGCACCGCCCCCAGCACGCTGGTGCGCGGAACCAGGTAGAGGACCACCAGCGCCAGCTCGACCACGCCGATGGCGAAGGCGTAGCCGGCGGGCCATCCCAGCTGGGCCATGGTCTCCTCGGCCACCGGCATGCCGGCCAGCTTGGGGAGCGCCGAGGCTCCCAGGATGAACAGGGCGAACAGGGCGCTCAGGACGCGTCCGGTCCAGACCATGGGCGAGGCCTTCATGGCGGATCTCCTTTGAACGGGGAGGGGCGGCGGCCGCCCCGTGAGACGTGGGTCAGGCCGGGGTGACGTTCACCATCCACGGGATGTCGTAGCGGTCGACCAGGCTGCCGAAGCCCGGCGACCAGAAGGTCTCGGCGAAGTCCATGGTCACCCGCCCGCCCTCGGACAGCTGGTCGAACCAGCGCTTCGCCTCGGCCTTGTCAGCGGTGTGCAGGGTCACGTCGAAGCCGTTGTGCGGCTTGTCGTAGTTCGGCGCGAACTCGGGCACCGCGTCGAAGCCCATGATCGCCTGGTCGCCGATCTGCAGCCAGCAGTGCATCAGCTGATCCCTGTACTGCGGCGGAATGGGCATGTCGGGCGGACCGTCGCCATAGGGCATGGCGGCGGTGATCTCTCCGCCCAGCACCCCGGCGTAGAATTCGAACGCCTGGCGGCACTGGCCGCGGAAGGTCAGGCTGGTCACGATCTTCATGGTCGTCGCTCCTGTCGAGTTTGAACTCACGCTGGCGACGCCGCGGCGCCGCTACTGATCCGCCTCCGCGGCGAGGAAGGCCACGAGGCGTTCGAAGGTGGAGGTCCAGCCGTGCCGGTGTCCGGTCAGGCTCTGCTCCGACTTCAGCCCCTCGTGGGTGAAGTCCATGCGGGTGCGGCCGTCGGGGAGCTCGGCGAACTCCACCGTGACCAGGGTGTCGACCGGCGGTCCGTCCTCGTGGGACTCGTCCCACTTGAAGGTGAACACCAGCCGCTCGGGCGGGACGATCTCGCGATAGACTCCGCCCTGCCACAGCTCCTGGCCGGTGTCGGGCGAGCGCAGGCAGGCCCGCCACTCGCCGCCGACCCTCAGGTCCTGGGCCACGCTGACCGCCGGCCATTCGACCGGACCCAGCCACAGCACCATCGTCTCGGGCGTCGTCCACGCCTTCCACACCAGCGCCCGGGGCGCGTCGAACACTCGCTGCAGGCTCAGCGAGGGGCGGGTGGCGAGGTCTTCGACGAGGCTCATCAGGCTGGCTCCGGTCGACGGTCGGGGAAGGTCAGTTCGGCGTCTTCAGCAGCTCGGCCAGCTGGTCGGCGCACTGGCCCCAGCCCTCGTGGAAGCCCATGGCCTCGTGCTGCTTCATCGTCTCCGCGTTCCAGTGGCGGGCGGTGGCCACGTACTCGGTCTTGCCGTCCGCGGTGGGGGTCAGTTCGACGGTCGCCACCATGAACGGCTGCCCGGCCGGTTTCCAGTCCGGCGTGAAGGCGTCGGTCGTGGTCCAGCGCCGGCCGGGCTCGACGTCGAGGAACACCCCGTGGTTCGGAAAGCGCTCGCCGTCCGGCCCGTGCATGACGAAGTTGAACGCCCCGCCCGGCCGCGGGTCGATGACCACGTCCGAGATGGTCCACGGCTTGGGCGCGAACCATTGCTGCAGCAGCTCCGGCGTCATCCACGCCTTCCAGATGCGTTCCGGCGAGGCGTCGATCGTCCGGCGCAGCACCAGGTTGAACTCGTGCGCCACGCCGTCGGTGTTGCACGGGTTGGCGTCAGTTTCTTGGGCCACGGTCGTCTCCTTGTTGGATCTTCTTCAGGTAGGCATCCAGTCGGTCGAAGCTGGCGTCCCAGTAGCGGCGGTAGTGCTCCAGCCACTCGGCGATGCCCTTCAGCGCCATCGGCTCCAGCCGGGCGGGACGCCACTGCGCCTCGCGCCCCCGGCTGATCAGACCGGCCTTCTCCAGCACCTTCAGGTGCTTCGACACCGCCGGCAGGCTCATGTCGAACGGTTCGGCCAGTTCGTTGACCGTCGCCTCGCCCTCGCTCAGCCGCGCCAGGATGGCCCGACGCGTCGGGTCGGCGAGGGCGGCGAACTTGGCGGAGAGGGGATCGGTCTGCATGGCGGCTTCGTATGTAACTGACAGGTTAAATGCACCCGCCGGCCGCCGTTGTCAACCGTCCGGTTAAATAAAGCTCCCCGCCCGCCCGAAAGGGCCGCGGCCGCTACGGCTTCATCGAGCCGGTCTCGACGTAGCGCTGGTGCCACGACAGGGCTTCGGTCAGCAGGTGCGGCGTCTGCAGTCCGAACGATTCCTTCAGCGCCCGCGCATGATAGTCGGCCAGGGCGTCGCGGTAGTCGGGGTGGGCGCAGCGGCCGATGATCGCCTTGGCACGCTGCTTCGGCGACAGCCCCCGCAGGTCGGCCAGCCCCTGTTCGGTGACGATCACCTGCACGTCCTGGACGATGTGATCGACGTGGCTGGCCATCGGCACGATGGCCGAGATCTTGCCGCCCTTGGCCGTCGACGGGCTCATGAACACCGAGATGTAGGCGTTGCGGGCGAAGTCGCCCGAGCCGCCGATGCCGTTCTGGATGCGCGAACCCATCAGGTGGGTCGAGTTCACCGCCCCGTGGATGTCGGCCTCGATCATGCCGTTCATGGCGATGCAGCCGAGCCGCCGGATCAGCTCGGGATGGTTCGAGATCTCCTGCGGTCGCAGAATGATCTTGTCGCGGAAGTCGGCCATCCCGGCGTTCAGCCGCGCCGCCGCCTCCGGGCTCAGCGAGAAGGCCGTCGCCGACGCCACCCGCAGCTTGCCCGAGGCCAGCATGTCCAGCATGCCGTCCTGCAGCACCTCGGTGTAGGCGGTCAGGTCCTCGAACGGGCTGTCCTTCAGCCCGGCCATCACCGCATTGGCGATGTTGCCCACCCCCGACTGCAGCGGCAGAAGGTTGGCCGGCAACCGCCCCACCTTCACCTCGTGCTCGAGGAAGTCGATCAGGTGACCGGCGATCGCCCGCGCGCTGTCGTCCGGCGCGGCGAAGGGCAGGTTGCGGTCGGGCGCGTCGGTCTCCACCACGGCCACGACCCGCTCCGGATCGACCCGGAAGGTCGGCTGGCCGATGCGCTGGTCGGCCCGCACCAGCGGGATCGGCACGCGATCCGGGGGCAGGGCGGTGCCGTAGTAGATGTCGTGCATCCCCTCCAGCGCCGGGTTCTGCCAGGCGTTGACCTCGAGGATGATGCGCTCGGCCCGGTCCAGCCAGGTCTTGTTGTTGCCTATCGAGGAGGAGGGGATCAGCGCCCCGTCCTCGGCGATGCCGGACACCTCGACCACGGCCGCGTCCAGCGGCCCGAGGAAGCCCTGCCACGCCATCGGCGCGACCTGGCTCAGGTGCATGTCGAGGTACTCCATCTCGCCGCGATTGATCTTCTCGCGGGCGATGGGGTCGGAGTTGTAGGGCAGGCGGAACTCGACGCCGTCGGCCTGGGCCAGCGCCCCGTCCAGCTCCGGCCCGGTCGAGGCCCCGGTCCACACCTTCAGCCGGAAGGCCTCGCCGCGGGCGTGCGCCGCCTCCATCCGCGCCGCCAGCGCCGTCGGGACGGCCTTGGGATAGCCCGAGCCGGTGAAGCCGCTCATCCCCACCGTCGAGCCCGGCCGGATCAGCCCGGCGGCGTCCTCGGCCGACATGATCTTGGCGCGATAGGCGGCGGAGCGGATGCGGGACATGGCGAACCTGTTGACGGCGAGAGGCCCCGAGAGCCTTAGGACTCCAGCGCCCGGCGCGCCAAGCCGATCCCGGCCGGGAGGACAGAAGGCCGCAGCCGGGCTATTCTGCGTCTCATGATCGCCCCGCTCCTCGCCATCGCCCTGCTGGTCCAGACGCCGGCCCCCGACCCCGCCGTCGCCGAGGTCGCCGCGGTCCTCGACCGGCTGAACGCCGCCTCGACCGCCGCCGACGGCGAGGCCTACTTCGGCCTGTTCACCCCCGACGCCCGCTTCGTCGGCACCGACGCTTCCGAACACTGGACGCTCGAGGAGTTCCGCGCCTACGCCGGGCCGCACTTCGCGCGCGGGAACGGCTGGTCCTATCCGGCCACGGAGCGGACCATCGTCATCGCCCCCATCGACTGCCGCTGCATCGCCTGGTTCGAGGAAAAGCTGACCAACGACAGCTACGGCGAGACCCGCGGCTCCGGCGTGCTGCGCCTCACCGACGACGGCTGGAAGATCGAGCAGTACGTGCTCAGCTTCGCCGTCCCCAACGACCGGGCCCGCGAGGTGGTCGAGGCGATCCGCGGCGGCGGCTGACGCCCTCTCGACGGAACGTATGGCCAACCCCGGCCGCGCCCTCTAAGCCGGGCGCATGGACTTCACCGAAGACGCCTTCGTCCTCGCCGCCCGCCCGCACGGGGACACCGGCGTGGTCGCCGACCTGCTGACCGAGGGCCACGGCCGCCGCGCCGCCTACGTCGCCGGCGGCGCCTCGCGGCGCATGAAGCCCTTCCTGCAGCCCGGCGCCCGCGTCGTCGCCGACTACCGCGCCCGCACCTCCGAGCACCTCGGCTCGGCGCGGCTGGAGCCGGTGGGGGAGGGGCCCAGCGCCCTGTTCGACGACCCGCTGGCCCTGACCGGCCTCGCCGCCGCCGCCGCCGTGGCCCAGGGCGCCCTGCCGGAGCGCGAGCCGCATCCCGGCGCCTTCCACGCCTTCGAGGCCCTGATGTCGGCCTTCGCCATTCCCGAGGTCTGGCCGGCCGTCTTCGTCCGTTTCGAGGCCGGCCTGCTGGAGGACCTCGGCTTCGGCCTCGACCTCAGCCGCTGCGCCGCCACCGGCTCGACCGACGACCTGGTCTGGGTCAGCCCCCGCACCGGTCGCGCCGTCAGCCGCGCGGCGGGCGTCCCGTACGCCGACAAGCTGCTGCCCCTGCCGCCCTTCCTCCTCGGCGCCCAGGCCGGCCTCGCCGAGGGCGACGTCGGCGTCGGCCTCGACCTCACCGGCCACTTCCTCGAGCAGTTCGTCTTCCATCCGCTGGACCGGCCCCTGCCGCCGGCGCGGACCTGGATGATCGACCGGCTGCGGGAGGCCGGGCGGCTCTGACGCCTCGCCGGTGCCGCCTTTCATTAACTCCCCGCCCCGCTGGCGAGACGAAGTCGTGTGGATTCCACGACTTGAGGCGTTGAAATCCGCGAATCCCCGGCACTGTCCGGAGCGGCCGGATAATCGCGGCCATGACAGACGCACCTCTTCCGCCCCATACCCGCCGCTCCGCCGAGACCTGGGCCGCCGCCCGCGCCGACTACGAAGCCGGCGCCTCCGCCGCCGTCGTGGCCGAGCGCTACGGGCTGGCCCTTCGCTCCGTTCGTCGGCACGCCCACGACGAAGGATGGCGACGCGTGGACGACCCCGCGGCCGGCCGGCTCGAACGGCTGCGGTTCGATCCCGGCCGGCCGGAACTCGGCGTCATCGACGACCTCAACGGCGAGGACGCCTACGAGCTTCTGTTCGCGCCCAAGGCGGGCGGCCTCGCCGACTTCGCCTTTCGGCGCGCGGCGGAAAGCGCGGCTCTCGGCGGCCCGCGGGAATCCGCCGCCTGGCTGCGCGTGGCTCAGCTGGCCATGCGGCTCGGCGAGCGGCACGACGTCGGCCGGGATCCGTACAGTGCGGCGGACCTCCTGCGAGCCGACATGATGCGCGTCCCCGATCCGTCGGACGACGAAGCTGTGGACGAGACGCCGGAAGTGGCCGAAGTGGCCGATGTGGCCGCCGAAAATCGCGGCCACTTCGACCCGGGCGACTAGACTTCCCGGGCTGGATTTCCGATTCGAAGCCTCATGACCGTTCACACCCCGCCGCCGGAAGGCGGCCGCATTATCGACGAGCCGATGAGCGAGGCGCTGTCGCGCCGCTATCTCGCCTATGCGCTCTCGACCATCACCAACCGGGCGCTGCCGGACGTACGCGACGGCTTCAAGCCGGTGCACCGGCGCATCATGTACGCCATGCATGAGATGCGGCTGAACCCGCAGGCGGCGGCGCGCAAATGCGCCAAGGTCGTCGGCGAGGTGATGGGCGGCTTCCACCCGCACGGCGACGCCTCGATCTACGACGCCCTCGTCCGCCTCGCCCAGGACTTCTCGCAGCGCTATCCGCTCGTGGACGGCCAGGGCAATTTCGGCAACATCGACGGCGATAGCGCCGCGGCCATGCGCTACACCGAGTGCAAGCTGACACCGGCCGCCATGCTGCTGATGGACGGCATCGACCAGGACGCGGTCGACTTCCGCCCGACCTACGACGACCAGGACGAGGAGCCGGTCGTCCTGCCCGCCGGCTTCCCCAACCTGCTGGCCAACGGCTCGTCCGGCATCGCCGTCGGCATGGCCACCTCCATCCCGCCGCACAACGTCGGCGAACTGATCGAGGCCTGCCAGCTGCTGCTCGACAACCCCGAGGCCACGACCGAGGACCTCGCCCGCATCGTGCCGGGCCCGGACTTCCCGACCGGCGGCGTCGCCGTCGAGGGCCACGCCGCCATCCTCGACGCCTACGAGACCGGCCGCGGCGGCGTGCGCCTGCGCGCCCGCTGGGAGACCGAGGACCTCGGCCGTGGCGTCTGGCGCATCGTCGTAACCGAGGTGCCCTACCAGGTCCAGAAGTCCAAGCTGATCGCCGACCTGGCCGAGCTGATCGAGAACAAGAAGGCCCCGCTGCTCGCCGACGTCCGCGACGAGTCGGCCGAGGACATCCGCCTGATCCTCGAGCCCAAGTCCCGCACCGTCGAGCCCGAGGTGCTGATGGAGAGCCTGTTCAAGCTCTCTGACCTCGAGATCCGCTTCCCGATCAACATGAACGTGCTGGACGCCACCGGCACGCCGCGCGTCATGGGCCTGAAGGCTTGCCTGCAGGCCTTCCTCGATCACCGCCGCGAGGTGCTGGTCCGCCGCGGGAACTGGCGCATCCAGAAGATCGAGAAGCGCCTGCACCTGCTGGAAGGCCTGCGCATCGTCTTCCTCAACCTCGACGAAGTGATCCGCATCGTCCGCGAGGAGGAACAGCCCAAGGCCGTCCTGATCGCCCGCTTCGGCCTGTCCGAATTGCAGGCCGACTACGTTCTCGACACCCGTCTGCGCCAGCTGGCGCGGATCGAGGAGATGGCCATCGAGAACGAATTCAAGGAGCTGTCCGAAGAACTTGCCGGTCTGCGTGCGATGATCGCCTCGCCCGCGAAGCAGTCGAAGCTGATCGCCGTGGGTCTGGCGGACGTGCGCAAGGCGATGATCTCGCCGCGCCGCACCACCATCTCGGAAGCCGTGGACGCCTCGGCCTTCGCGCCGATCGAGGCCTTCATCCCGCGCGAGGCGATCACCGTCGTCCTCTCCGAACGCGGCTGGATCCGCGCCCAGAAGGGCAAGGTCGACGACCCCTCCGAGCTGAAGTTCAAGGAGGGCGACAGCCTCGCCTTCCTGGTTCAGGCGTACACGACCGACAAGCTGCTGCTGGCGGCCTCCGACGGCCGCATCTTCACCCTCGGGGCCGACAAGCTGGCCTCGGGCCGCGGCCATGGCGAGCCGGTGCGGCTGATGATCGACCTCGACGAGGGCGCCGGCATCGTCAACCTGCTGGCCCACCAGCCCGGCGGCAAGCTGCTGGTCGCCTCGAAGGCCGGCTACGGCTTCGTCGCGCCCGAGGACGATCTGCTGGCCCAGAAGCGCGGCGGCAAGCAGGTTCTGAACGGCGAGATGCTGGCCGCCCTGCGCGTCGCCGGCGACCACGTCGCCACCATCGGGGACAACATCAAGGCGCTGATCTTCAAGGTCGAGGAGCTGCCCGAGATGGGTCGCGGCAAGGGCGTCAAGCTGCAATCGTTCAAGCAGGGCGGTCTCGCCGACCTGACCACCTTCAACGCCGAGGCCGGGCCCGAATGGGTCGACGGCGGCGGCCGCCGCCGCCAGTGGCCCGACTGGAAGGATTGGCTCGGCAAACGCGCCCAGGCCGGCCGTCAGGGCCCTAGGGGGTTGAGGAAGTTCCGGTGATTTCCGCGCCGCCCCCTCCGTCTCGTCGGCTTCGCCGCCGATCCACCTCCCCACTTCGTGGAGCGGTGAGAGGAGGGCGGCTTTCATTCACCTCCCCATCGCAGATGGGGAGGGGGACCATGCGGAGCCGCAGGCGCAGCATGGTGGAGGGGGCGGCGCGGAACCGGACCGATCACACGCCCCGACCTGACTCCGATTTCACTTCGCGCCTTGGCCATATCCGGCGATAGTCGGGAGGAGGGGGCCTCCGCCCCGCTGTGGAGACTGACATGATCACCCTGATCGTCATCGTCGTCATCGTCGCCGTGATCGGCTTCATCGTCGTCGGCGGCTACAACCGGCTCGTGGCGCTGGACCAGCGCGCCGACCAGTCGTTCGCCGACATCGACGTCCAGTTGAAACAGCGCCAGGACCTGATCCCCAACCTCGTCGAGACGGTGAAGGGCTACGCCGCCCACGAGCGCGGCACGCTCGACGCCGTCACCGCCGCCCGCGCCGCCGCCGCCGGGGCCCACAACGTCAACGAACGGGTCGAGGCCGAGAACATGCTCTCCGGCGCCCTGGGCCGCCTGTTCGCGGTCGCCGAGGCCTATCCGGACCTCAAGGCCAACACCAACTTCCAGCAGTTGCAGACCGAGCTCTCGGACATCGAGAACAAACTCGCCGCCGCCCGCCGCTTCTTCAACAACGCGGTCTCCGAGTTCAACGCCGCCCGCCGCCAGTTCCCGACCGTGCTGTTCGCCGGCCTGTTCGGCTTCGGCTCGGACAAGCCCTTCTTCGACGTGGGCGAGACCGACCGCGCCGCCATGACCGCCGCCCCGCCGACGGTGAATTTCCAGGCCTGATCGATCCATGGGCGCCGTCGGGCTCCAGACCCACATCTGGGCGAACAACACCCGTTCCGTGCTGCTGCTCGCCGGCTTCCCGGTGCTGCTGGTCTTCATCCTCTACGGCCTGCAGCTGATCCTCATGGGCTTCGGCCTCCTGCCCGGTACGGGGCGGGGGCTGGGCGACGACATGGCGCTGGCCGCCTCCTGGCTGGGCTGGACCGTGCCCATGGCCCTGGTCGTGGCGGCGATCTGGTTCGCCATCGCCTACCTCGGCAACCAGGTCATCATCGACGCCATCACCGGCGCCCGGAAGGTTGAGAGACGGTCTGAGCCGCAGCTCTACAACCTGCTGGAAAACCTCGCCATCTCTCGCGGCATGCGCACCCCGACCCTGCGCATGATCGAGAGCGACAGCCTCAACGCCTTCGCCACCGGCCTGCACGAGGGCCGCTACAGCGTCACCGTCACCCGCGGCCTGGTGAACACCCTCAGCCGCGACGAGGTCGAGGCCGTCCTCGCCCACGAGCTGACCCACGTCATCAACAAGGACGTGCGCACCATGGTCATCGCCTCCATCTTCGCCGGCATCATCAGCGTGCTGGCCGAGCTGGTCTTCCGCGGCCTGTTCTACGCCGGCGGCCGGGGCCGCTCGAAGAACTCCAACGCCGGCCCGCTGATCCTCATCGGCCTCGTCTTCGCCGCCGTCGGCGTGGCCCTGGCCGTCGTCATCCGCATGATGCTGTCGCGCACCCGCGAGTTCGTCGCCGACGCCGGCGCCGTCGAACTGACCAAGAACCCCGACGCCATGATCTCGGCCCTGCGCAAGATCGAGGGCCGCTCCTCGCTGAAGGGCCCCGACGAGGTGCAGCAGATGTTTCTCGACAACCAGCCCGACGGCCGGGGCCTCGAGGGCCTCTTCGCCACCCACCCGCCGATCGCGAAACGCATTGAAGCGCTTGTGAAATTCGGCGGCGGCCGGGATCCGGGGCCATGGGCCGGGCCGGCGGAAGCGGCGGCGGGGCGGGCGACCTCGGTCCCGGCGGCCGGCTAGACCAGCGGCTCCCAGCCCAGCCGGGTCAGCTGCTCCATCGGCCGGAAGGCGGCCTTGTAGTCCATCTTCTCGGAGCCCCGCACCCAGTAGCCGAGGTAGACATAGGGCAGCCCCACCGCCTGGGCCTGCCGCACGTGGTCGAGGATGGCGAACCGCCCCGGGCTGCGCGCCTCCAGCGTCGGGTCGAAGAAGCTGTAGACCATCGACAGCCCGTCCGAGAGCAGGTCGGTCAGGCACACGCCGACCAGGTCGCCCGGCCCGCCGTCGGGCGAGGGCATGCGGTACTCGATCAGGTGGGTCCGAACTGCCGTGTCCTCGACCATGGCCACATAGTCGAGCCAGCCCATGCCGCTCATCCCCCCGCCCGGATGCCGGGCCAGCAGATAGCGGCGCAGCAGGTCGAACTGCTCGGTCGTCGCCTCCGCCTCGACCAGGTCGCGACTCAGGTCCTCGTTGCGCGCCAGCACCCGCCGCTGCGAGCGCGAAAAGCCGAAGCCGGCCACCGGGATGCGCACCGACACGCAGGCGTCGCAGGCCTCGCAGGCGGGGCGGTAGGCGATGTTCTGGCTGCGCCGGAACCCCGCCTGGGTCAGCTCGTCGTTGACGTGCGCCCCGTCGGAGAAGGGCAGGTTGGCGAACACCTTCCGCTCCGTCTGACCGGGCAGGTAGGGACAGGGGGCGACCGAGGTCATGTAGAAGCGCAGCTGGCGATGCGGGACGAAGCGGGTCACGGCCTCACCTCGCCACCCAATTCCGCCCGAAATCCGGCGACTTGCACATATCCGTATGTGGAACCGCGCCGCGCCGCCGCGCAAGCCCGACCGTCGCTGGCCGGGCGGCGGCTCACAGGCTGGTGTCCGTGGGCAGCACCGGCGCCTCGCGCAGCAGCACGATGGCGATCCGGCGGTTGCCCGCCAGCGTCGGGTCGTCCGGATACAGCGGGTCCGACCCCGCCTTGCCCGAGACCTGGTAGACCCGGTCCGGATCGACGCCCGCGCCCTGCAGGACCAGCCGCGAGGCGTTGGCCCGCGCCGAGGACAGGTTCCAGTCGTTCGGACCGCTGGCCCGGTTCGACCCCGGCGCCGCCGAGGTGTGGCCGGTGATGGAGATGCGGTTCGGCAGCTGGTTGATCACCCGCGAGATGGCCCGCAGCAGCAGCTGGGCGCGCGGATTGGGCCGGGCCGAGTTGGTCTCGAACATCGACCGGCCTTCCTGGTCGACCAGCTGGATGCGCAGTCCCTCGGGCGTCTGGTCGATGATCAGCTGTTTCGACAGCTCGGCCAGTTCCGGCATCGACTGCATCGCCTGGCGCAACGATTCGGCGGCCGAGGCGAAGTCGGCGGCTTCGCGCCGGGCGATCTCGTCGCGCAGCTCGGCCTCGCTGGCGGCGGCGAGGTTGGAGTTCTGCCCGGCCTCCTGCGGCGCGTCCTCCGGCGCCTCGGGGGCCAGCTGGGTGATGACGGACATCGAGCCCGAGCCCTTGGAGCCGTCGTCGCCGAGCGAGGTGCCGCCGAGGATGCCGCCGGAACCGGACGTCGACTCCGACACGCTGGCCGGCGCGAAATACTCCGCGATGCCCCGCTTCTGCTCCGGATCGGTCGTGTTGATCAGCCACATCAGCAGGAAGAAGGCCATCATCGCCGTCACGAAGTCGGCGTAGGCCACCTTCCAGGCACCGCCGTGATGGCCGTGCCCTGCGACCTTCTTGACCTTCTTGATGAGGATCGGCCGATCGCTCATGGACATGGGGCAGGGGCCTTCGCGCGGATACTGTCCCGATCCTGGACGGCGAGGCGTTAAGGCGACGTTTCCCATGTCCGGCTTGCCCCGGCGGGCGGGGGACCGTAGGTCGGGGGCGTGACCCTCGAACCGCCGCCAGAGCACCCGTCCGCCGAAACCCTGGCCTACCGCCGGGCGCTCGGCGCCTTCGCCACCGGCGTCTGCGTCGTCACGGCGGACAGCGCGCAGGGGCCGCTGGGCCTGACCGTCAACTCCTTCACCTCGGTGTCGCTCGATCCGCGCCTGATCCTGTGGTGCCTCGACGAGCGCTCCGAACGGTGGCCGGCCTTCGCCGCCGCCGACCGGTTCGCGGTGCACGTCCTGCCGGCGCTGGACCAGGCCAAGGCGGCGCGCTTCGCCCGTGGCGTGGCCCTGCTGGCCGAGGGCGAGTTCGAACGTCGCGGGGAGGGGCCGCCGTGCCTCCCGGAGGCGCTGGCCCGCTTCGAATGCGCCGCCCACGAACGCATCCAGATGGGCGACCACATGATCATCGTCGGCCGCGTCGAGGCCTTCTCGGCAGCGGAGGGCGACGCCCTGACCTTCTGGCGCGGCCGCTACGGACAACTGGAGGACGGACGATGAGGATCGGCTTCGCGGGGCTCGGCGTCATGGGCGCGCCCATGGCCCGCCATCTGGTGCGGGCGGGACACGAGGTCGCCGGCTTCAACCGCTCGCCGGACAAGGCGCGGGCCTGGGCCGAGGCCTCCGGCGGCCGCTTCGCCTCGACCGTGGCCGAGGCCGTGGCCGGCGCCGATCTGTTCATCCTCTGCGTCGGCGACGACGACGATGTCCGCCAGGTGGCGACGGAGGCCCTGCCGCATCTCGACAGCGGAGCCGTGGTCGTCGACCACACCACCACCTCGGCGAGGGTGGCGCGCGAGATGGCGGCGCTGGCCGCGCAGCGGGGCGCCGCCTTCGTCGATGCGCCCGTCTCCGGTGGACAGGCCGGCGCCGAAAAAGGCCAGCTCAGCGTCATGGCCGGCGGCGACGCCGCGGCGCTGGAACGCGCCGAGCCGGCGCTGCGCGCCTACGCCAAGGCGATCCGGCACATGGGGCCCGCCGGATCCGGCCAGCTGACCAAGATGGTCAACCAGATCTGCATCGCCGGCGTCGTCCAGGGGCTGGCCGAGGCCGTGCATTTCGCCCAGGTGGCCGGACTCGACACCGACGCCGTCTATGAGGCCGTCTCCCAGGGCGCGGCCCAGTCCTGGCAGATGGACAACCGCTGGAAGACGATGGCCCGTGGCGAGTTCGACTTCGGCTTCGCCGTCGACTGGATGCGCAAGGACCTCGGCCTCGTTCTCGACGAGGCGCGCGCCAATGGCAGTCATCTGGCCGTGACCGCCCTGGTCGACCAGTTTTATTCCGAGGTCCAGAGCATGGGCGGCGCCCGCTGGGACACGTCCAGCCTGGCGGCGCGCCTTCAGCAGCGGCCGCCGAAGCGCTGAGCCCCGCCGGGCCCGGTCAACGATTTCGCATAATATGTCTTAGACGCTTCGCGGTATAGCCCGCACGGGGCGGCTGCGCTATCATCGGCCGTTGCGTATCCCAGCCCCCGCTCCGGGAGATTTCGCATGCACCGATGCTTCCTCCTTCCGCTCGCGGCCGTGCTTGCCGCGGCCCTGACGACGACGGCGGGCGCGCCGCCGCCGGACGAGCCGCTGGCCATCATCTACCGCGACATCGGCTTTCGCGGCCCGTCCGTCACCCTGACCGGCCCCCGTCCCGATCTCGACCTGCAGTGGCCGATCCGCTCCATTCGCGTGCAGCGCGGCGGGTGGGAGCTCTGCGCCCGCCGCAACTACCGTGGCCGCTGCGTGATCTACGAGGCCAGCGAGCGCTCGATCCCCTCGGCGGTCGAATACACCCAGAGCGCCCGCCCGGTGACGGCTTCGCCGAAGGGCTGACCGCCCGTCAGATGTGCAGCACCCGCTGCCAGGCGTCGAGCGACGCCTCGTGCATGGCCTCGCTCATCGTCGGGTGCGGATAGACGATGCCGTGCATGTCCTCCTCGGTCGCCTCCATGGTGATGGCGGTGACGTAACCCTGAATCATTTCCGTGACTTCCGCGCCGATCATGTGGGCGCCGATGAGGGCGCCGGTCTTCGCGTCGAAGATGGTCTTGACGAAACCCTCGACCTCGCCGGCGGCCACGGCCTTGCCATTCACCCGGAACGGGAAGCGGCCGACCTTGATCTCGCGGCCCGCGGCCTTCGCCGCCTGCTCCGTGACCCCGACCGAGGCCACCTGCGGCTGGGTGTAGGTGCAGCCGGCGATCGGCGAGTTGATGTTCGGCGTCCTGAAGCCGGCGATGTGCTCGGCGGCGTGGATGCCTTCGTGGCTGGCCTTGTGCGCCAGCCACGGCGCGCCGGCGCAGTCGCCGATGGCGTACAGGCCCTTGACGTTGGTCTCGCCGTGCGCGCCCGTCCTGATGTGACCCCGGTCCATCTCGACGCCGAGGGCCTCCAGCCCGATGCCGTCGGTGTTGGCGGCGATGCCGACCGCCGAGATGCACACCTCGCCCTCGAGGGTTTCGGCCCTGCCGCCGGCCTCGATGGCGATCTGCACCCCCTGCCCGCCCTTCGACACCTTCGTGACCTTGGCCCCGACCCGGAACTTGATGCCGCGCTTCTCGAACGCCTTCTGGGCCGCCTTGGAGACCTCCTCGTCCTCGACCGGCATGATCCGGTCGACCGCTTCCACGACCGTAACGTCCGCTCCCAAGGCGCGGTAGAAGCTGGCGAATTCCAGGCCGATGGCGCCTGAACCGATGACCACGAACGACTTCGGCAGCCGCTTCGGCGCCAAGGCCTCGCGGTAGGCCCAGATGCGGTCGCCGTCGGCCTCGAGCCCGATCTGGGGAAGGGCCCGGGCCCGCGCGCCGACCGCCAGCATCACCGCCCTGGCCTCGACCGTGCGCGAGCCGCCGGCCTTCAGGGCCACCACCACCTTCGGCGCATCCCTGCCCTTCTCCAGCTTCGCCGAGCCCTCGATCACCTCGACCTTGTGCTTCTTCATCAGGAAGGCCACGCCCTTGTTCATCTGGGCCGCGACCCCGCGCGAGCGCTGGATGATGGCGTCGAAGTCGAAACCGACCTTCTCGGCGGACAGGCCGTAGTCCTTCAGGTGCGACAGGCTCTCGTACTTCTCGCCCGACTTGAGCAACGCCTTGGTCGGGATGCAGCCCCAGTTCAGGCAGATGCCGCCGAGGTTCTCCCGCTCCACGATGGCGACCTTCTGGCCGAGTTGCGAGGCGCGGATGGCGGCGACGTAGCCGCCCGGGCCCGAGCCGATCACGATGAGGTCGAATTCAGCCATGTCTCAATCCTGTTGCCAGTACGCGGCAGGTAGCATTTCCAGCCCCTGCCACAGGAAGAAACCCGCGGTCAGGGGAAGCCAGATCAGGCCTATGTAGGCCAGGGTGTGCACGAGCGCCTTGGCTAACGCCCATGGCCACGAGGAGCCGTAGAAGCCCTTCAGGCCGGTCGTCAGATAGGCCTGATAGACCAGCAGGGCTACGCCCAAACCGCGCTCGAGCCCGGTCAGGTTCCACAGCGCGCCGACGACCAGCGCCAGAAACAGCACCGCGTGGGCCCACAGGGCGACGATCAGGTGTTCAACCAGCAGGCGGCCGCGCGCGTAAAGGCCCCACAGCAGCAGGGCGTGGAGCGGCATGAGCAGCCACAGGGCGCGCGGGGCCCAGGTCGCGATGCGCTCGTTGACCGTCGTCGGGTCGAAGGCGGCGACGCGGGCCCAGCGGAACAACGCCGAGCCGACCTCGTCGGCCCGCGCCTCGGGTGTCGCCAGCGCGCGGTCGAAGGCCGCGATCACCGCCGGATCGGGTTCATGGGTGCTGGCCGGCCGCAACCAGTTGTCGACCAGCCGGAAGCCCGACGCCTCGTAGCTGTCGCCGACGAAGGCCACGTGGGGCTCTCCGGTGCGCTCGACGTGAATCTGGAAGATGGTCACGCCGGACAGGCCGAGAAACAGGAAGAAGACCAGCGACGCGGTCAGGTACAGCTTCATCGGCGACAGGATGCGGCTGTCGCCGGCCATCTGGGCGCGCGGGATCAGCGACGGGCGGAGCAGCAGCGCCTTCGCCGTCGCCGGCACGGCCGCGGTGAAGGAGAAGACGTTGTCGAGGAGGTCCTCCAACAGGTCCCGGGCCGAGCGCGCCCGCGGCCGGCTGTCGTGGCCGCAGTCGTGACACCAGCGTCCCTGCAGTGGAACTCCGCACCGTCCGCAATCCTGCCCTTCGGGCGCCGCCGCGGTCATGGCGCGGCGTCTCCTCCGGAGGGCGGCAGGACCCAGCGATCCATGGTGTCGAGACTTCCGCTCGTCTCGGCGGCCCAGAAGCTGGCCGGCAGATCGTCCCAGGCGCTGGCCCAGGCCACCCCGAGCGCGATCGGGGCCCAGGCCAGCAGGAAGAAGGCCAGCAGGTGGGCCGCTCCCCGCCACGCCGCCCCGAAGGCCGAGGTGTCGTAGTAGCGCCGGGCCGCGAGGGTGAAATAGGCCAGGTACGGAATGGCCAGCAGCCAGAAGCTGATCCTCAGCCCGATCCAGTTCAGCGCCGCGAACAGCATGAGCAGGATGAAGATCATCGAATGCGCCCACAGGGCGAAGACGAAATGCTCGACCAGCGGACGGCGATTGGCGCCGAACAGCGGCCACAGCATCAGGCCGTAGATCGGCATGAGCAGCCAGAGCAGCCGCGGCAGCCACGTCTCGAGAGTGGAATTGAGATCGGTCCACGCGCGCTGGTACTGGATGAAGTCGGCGATGGCCCGCGCCTGGGTCGCGTCGGCGCGGGGCCGAACCGCCTCGAGCGCCGCGATGGTCTCCTGCGCCGTCGCCGCATCGGCTCGCGGCGTCAGGAAGACGTCCTCCAGCGCGCCGCCGATCAGCCTGACCCCGTTCGGGACCAGTTCGGCGCGGATCGCGGCCTCGCCCGAGCGGACCGGCAGGAACTGGTAGATGGCGACGTCGGTCCAGACCAGGAAGACGAAGAAGGCGGCGGAGACGATCAGGAACAGCTTGAACGGGGTGGTGTAGCGATGCCCCCGGCCCTCGCGGAAGGCGACCAGCAGCTCCCCCGGCCGGCGCAGCATCGCGTCGGTCGTGCGGAAGGTTCGTCCCTCGAGGTTGAAGGTCTCCGCCACGGCGTTGCCGAGCAGTTCGCCCATCGGCAGGCGCGGCGGCTGGTTGTCCACGCCGCAGGAGTGGCAGAAGCGCCCGACCAGGCCCTCGCCGCACTCGAGACAGGCCGGACCGGCTGGCTGCGCCTCCCCCACGCTCGTCATCCCCCCTCCCCGCTCGCGCCGCGTCAGGCCAGCATCGTCACCGGGTCTTCGATCATGGCCTTGAAGACCTGCAGGAAGCGGGCGCCGACGGCGCCGTCGACGACGCGGTGATCGCAGGTCAGGGTGACGCTCATCACCGTCGCCACGGCCAGCTGGCCGTTCCTGGCGACAGGCCGCTGCTCGCCCGCGCCGACGCTCATGATCGCGCCCTGCGGCTCATTGATGATCGAGGCGAACGACTTGATGCCGAACATGCCCAGGTTCGAGACCGAGAAGGTGCCGCCCTGGAACTCCTCGGGCTTCAGCTTGCGGTCGCGGGCGCGCCTGGCCAGGTCCTTGGACTCGGTCGCGATCTCGCGCAGCGACTTGGTCTCGGCCTTGCGGATGATCGGGGTGATCAGGCCGCCGTCGATGGCCACGGCCATGGCCACGTCGGCGTTGTGGTGCATGGCCAGGCCTTCCGGCGAATAGCTGGCGTTGGCCTCCGGCACGGCCTTCAGGGCCATGGCCGAGGCCTTGATGACGAAGTCGTTGACCGAGACCTTGATCCCGTCCTTCTCCAGCATCGCGTTGACCTTCGCCCGCGCCGCCAGCAGGCCGTCGATCTCGCAGTCGATGGTCAGCGGGAAGTGCGGCACGTCGCGGAACGACTCGGTCATGCGCCGCGCGATGGCCTTGCGCATGCCGTCCAGCGGCACGAGGTCGTAGGTGCCGTCCGGGATGCCCATCTGGGCCAGGCTCTGGACCTTGCGCGGCTCCCCGCCCGCGACCGCGCCGGCCGGCGCCGCGGCTCCGCCCTTCCCGGCGGCCTCGACGTCGCGGCGGACGATGCGGCCGTGCGGGCCGGTGCCCTTGATGGCGTTCAGGTCCAGCCCGGCCTGGGCGGCCAGACGGCGGGCCAGCGGCGAGGCGAACAGCCGCCCGCCGTCGGCTTTGGCCGGGGCGGCCGGCGCCTTGGGCGCGTCGGCCTTCGCGGCCGGAGCGGCTTCAGCCTTCGCGGGCTCCGCCTTCGCCGGTTCGGCAGCAGGCCTGGCGGCTTCGGCCCTGGGAGTCGGGGCGGCCGCGCCGCCCTCCCCTTTCAGCCGGGCGATCGGGGTGTTGACTTTCACCCCCTCGGTTCCTTCGGCGACGAGGATCTCGACCACCTCGCCCTCGTCGACGGCCTCGACCTCCATGGTCGCCTTGTCGGTCTCGATCTCGGCGATGACGTCGCCGGCCTTGACCGTGTCGCCGGCCTTTACGTGCCACTTGGCCAGGACGCCCTCTTCCATGGTCGGCGACAGCGCCGGCATCAGGATGTCGGTCATTGGGTCTCCCCCGTCCTGTCCTCGACCACGGTCTGCACCTTGGCGCCGCTGTTCAGCATGTCCGACACGCCGGCGAGGATGCGGTTGTAGGCCTGCTTCTCGTCATGACCGTGCCGCACCGCGTAGCCGTGCGCCATGTGCTTCGCGGCGATGGCCAGCATCTGGCCGAACTGGCGCGGGTCGTTGAAGGCGGGCTTCAGCGACATCACCGGCTCGCCCTTCGACCACCACATGCGCGCGAACTCGACCGCCTCGGGATCGGCGGAGACGCTGTCGGGCGTCTTCAGCTGGAACTGATCGGGTTCGCTCATGCCATCACCTGCTTGACCGCGGCGACGATCTTGTCCGCGCCCGGCAGCGACAGGGCCTCGAGGTTGGCCGCGTAAGGCAGCGGCACATCCTCCTGGTGGACCCGCAGCGGCGGGGCGTCGAGGTAGTCGAAGGCGTGCTCGATGACGCGGGCCACCACCTCGGCGCCGACGCCCATCGGGCCCCAGCCTTCCTCGGCCGAGACCAGCCGACTGGTCTTCTTCACGCTCTCGACGACCGTCTCGTGGTCGAGCGGACGCAGGGTCCGCAGGTCGACGACCTCGCAGGAGATCCCCTCTTCGGCCAGTTTCTCGGCCGCCTGCAGGGCGAAGCCGACCATCCGGCTGTGGCAGGTGATGGTGACGTCGGTCCCCTCGCGGCGGACCTTGGCCTTGCCGATCGGCAGGACGTAGTCCTCGACCTCCGGCACGTCGAACTCCAGCCCGTACATCATCTCGTGTTCGAGGAAGACGACCGGGTTCGGGTCGCGGATGGCGGCCTTCAGCAGCCCCTTGGCGTCGGCGGCGTCATAGGGCGCGATCACCTTCAGGCCGGGCACCTGGGCGTACCAGGCCGAATAGTCCTGGCTGTGCTGGGCCGCCACGCGGCTGGCCGCGCCGTTGGGACCGCGGAACACGATCGGCGCCCGGATCTGGCCGCCCGACATGTAGAGCGTCTTGGCCGCCGAGTTGATGATGTGGTCGATCGCCTGCATGGCGAAGTTGAAGGTCATGAACTCGACGATCGGCTTCAGCCCGGCCATGGCCGCGCCGACGCCGAGGCCGGCGAAGCCGTGCTCGGTGATCGGGGTGTCGACCACGCGGCGGTCGCCGAACTCCTGCAGCAGTTCGCGGCTGACCTTGTAGGCGCCCTGGTACTGGGCGACCTCCTCGCCGATCAGGAACACCGCCTCGTCGCGGCGCATCTCTTCCGCCATGGCATCGCGCAGGGCGTCGCGGATGGTCGTCTTGACCAGTTTGGCGTCGGCCGGGATCTCCGGGTCCTTCAGCTCGACCTTCGGGCCCGTCTCGGTGACGTCCTTCTTCTCGGGCTCGCCGGACTTGTCCGAGGTCGTGTCGGGGGCGGGAGCGGCCTCGGTCTTCGGAGCGTCCGCCTTCGGCGCCGGCGCGGCCGCGCCGGCGTCGTCGCCGGACAGGCGCGCGATCGGCGTGTTGACCTTCACATTCTCGGAGCCCTCGGGCACGAGGATTTCCAGCACCTCGCCCTCGTCGACGGCCTCGACCTCCATGGTCGCCTTGTCGGTCTCGATCTCGGCGATCACCTGGCCGGCCGACACCGTGTCGCCCGCCTTGATGTGCCACTTGGTCAGCGTGCCCTCTTCCATCGTGGGAGACAGCGCCGGCATCAGGATGTCGGTCACGGATCAGGCCTCCACGTAGACGTCGGTGTAGAGCTCGGACGGGTCCGGCTCCGGGCTTTCCTGTGCGAACTGCACGGCTTCGGCGACGATCGCCTTGATTTCGTTGTCGATGGTCTTGAGCTCGTCCTCGGTGGCCTTGGCCTGCTCGAGCAGCATCTTCACGTGCTCGATCGGGTCGCGGGTCTTCTTGACCTCGTCGACCTCCCCCTTGGTGCGGTACTTGGCCGGGTCCGACATCGAGTGGCCGCGGTAGCGGTAGGTCTTCACCTCGAGGATGAAGGGGCCGCCGCCTTCCCTCGCCCGCTTCACGGCGCGGGCGGTGGCGTCCTTGACCGCCAGCACGTCCATGCCGTCGACCTGCTCGCCGGGGATGCCGAAGCTGGCGCCGCGCTGGTACAGCTCGGTCGTCGACGAGGCGCGCTCGATCGAGGTGCCCATGGCGTACTGGTTGTTCTCGATGATGTAGATGGCCGGCAGCTTCCACAGCTGGGCCATGTTGAAGCTCTCGTAGACCTGGCCCTGGTTGGCCGCGCCGTCGCCGAAGTAGACGAAGGCCACGCTGTCGTCGCCGCGGTACTTGCCGGCGAAGGCCAGGCCGGTGCCCAGAGCGACCTGCGCCCCGACGATGCCGTGGCCGCCATAGAAGCCGGTCGGCACGTCGAACATGTGCATCGAGCCGCCCTTGCCCTTGGACGAACCGCCGATGCGGCCGGTCAGTTCGGCCATGACCTCCTTGGGGTCCATGCCGGCGGCCAGCATGTGGCCGTGGTCGCGGTAGCCGGTGATGATCTTGTCGTGACCCTGCCTGACGCTCTCCTGCACGCCCACGGCCACGGCCTCCTGGCCGATGTACAGGTGGCAGAAGCCGCCGATCAGACCCATGCCGTAGAGCTGGCCCGCGCGCTCCTCGAAGCGGCGGATGAGAACCATCTCGCGGTAGTAGCGCAGCAGGTCCTCCTTGGAGGCCTGCGGCGTGTTGGGGATACTCCTGGCCTTGCTGGAATCAGCTTTGGCGGCGGGGGCTTTCGCCATCCGTCTTCACTCCCGGCTGGACCCCGCCGGGCGGAGCCTCTTGTCGTTACGGAAAGGGGCTTTAGCAGCCTTCGTTCCCGAAACGCAAAGCGGCCCGGTGACGCTGTAACTAAAGTTCACGAATTGGCGGCGGAGGCCCGTTCGGAGACCGGATGGGAGACGCGGATGACGTAGTCGCGCGGGTCGCTGAAGCCCAGCACCGCCCGGGCCCGCTCCTCCAGCAGATCGCGCGACAGGCTGTCGGTGCGCAGGTAACGCACCCGCACCTCGAGGTCGCGCCGCTCCTCGAGAATCTGCGCCAGCTGGGCCTCGCGCCGCAGCAGCATGGCCTCGCGCTCGCCGCCGCCCAGCAGGCCGCGCTCACCCGTCAGGGCCTGCACGCCGAGGTAGGCGATCAGCAGCAGCAGGACGCAGGACGGTACGTAGGGCTTCATCCGGTCGGGCACTCGGACGCTCCTTCTGAGCGCGGACTCGTGATCAACGAGTCCTGACCGAAAATGCCTAACGAACCGTAGCTTGGCCGCAGAATCTGCGCCCGCTCCCCTGCCCTACTTCAGCAGCATGCCGTCGCCGTAGTAGGCGGCCTGGTCGCCCAGCATCTCCTCGATGCGGAGCAGCTGGTTGTATTTGGCGGTGCGGTCCGAGCGGGCCAGCGAGCCGGTCTTGATCTGCCCGCAGTTGGTGGCCACAGCCAGGTCGGCGATGGTCGAGTCCTCGGTCTCGCCCGAACGGTGGCTCATCACCGCCGTATAGCCGGCGCGCTGGGCGATATCGACCGCATCCAGCGTCTCCGAAAGCGTGCCGATCTGGTTGACCTTGATGAGGATCGAGTTGGCCAGGCCCTCGCCGATGCCGGCCGCCAGACGGGCCGGATTGGTCACGAACAGATCGTCGCCGACCAGTTGCACCCGGTCGCCGAGTCGCTCGGTCAGCAGCTTCCAGCCGTCGTAGTCGTCCTCGGCGCAGCCGTCCTCGATCGACACGATCGGGAAGCGCTCGCACAGGTCGGCGAGGTAGCCGACCATGCCCTCCTGGTCGAAGGTCTTGCCCTCGCCGGTCATGGCGTACTTGCCGTCCTTGAAGAACTCGGTCGACGCGACGTCGAGGCCCAGCTGGAAGTCCTCGCCGGCGAGGTAGCCCGCGGCCTGCCCGGCCCTGGTGATGAACTCCAGCGCCGCCTCGGCCGACTGCAGGTTGGGGGCGAAGCCGCCCTCGTCGCCGACGTTGGTGTTGTGGCCGGCGTCCTTCAGGGCCTTCTTCAGGGCGTGGAAGATCTCGGCGCCCATGCGCAGGGCCTCCGAGAAGCTCTCCGCGCCGGTCGGCAGGATCATGAACTCCTGGATGTCGATCGGATTGTCGGCGTGGGCCCCGCCGTTGATGATGTTCATCATCGGCGTCGGCAGCACGCGCGCCGAGACGCCGCCGAGGTAGCGATAGAGCGGCAGGTTGCAGCTGATCGCGCTGGCCTTGGCGCAGGCGAGCGAGACGCCGAGGATGGCGTTGGCGCCGAGGCGGCCCTTGTTCGGCGTGCCGTCCAGCCCGATCAGGGCCTCGTCGATGCGGCGCTGGTCCTCGGCGTCCATGCCCGAGAGGGCGTCGAAGATCTCGCCGTTGACGGCGTCGACGGCCTTCTGGACGCCCTTGCCGCCCCACAGATCCTTGTCGCCATCGCGCAGTTCGACGGCCTCGTGCGCGCCGGTCGAGGCGCCCGAGGGCACGGCGGCGCGGCCGAAGCTGCCATCCTCCAGCACCACGTCCACCTCCACCGTCGGATTGCCCCGGCTGTCGAGGATCTGGCGGGCGACGATTTCGGCGATGTCGGTCATGGGGCTCTTCCGTGCGGGACGTGGGCAGACGCCGCCTTTAGCCCGCCGGAGCGGGCCTGAGCAAGGAAGGGGGCGTCGGAAGACGGCGGACCGGCGCGGCTCAGGCGCAGCCTTCGACGTACTGGATCGAGGGCCCGCCGCCGGCGATGGATTCGACCCGGCCGTCGGCGCCGATCTCGTAGGTCAGGCCGCGCGCCGCCGGGCTCTGCCGGTCGGCGGTGGACCAGACGGTGATGTACTCGGCCGGGGCCGCCTGGTACTTGTGCGGCTCGACCACGGCGGCGTCGCCGTAGACCCGCTTCACCTCGGCCGCCGTGTCGCCGACGTTCAGCGCGCGGTCGGTCTCCACGGCGGCGTTGCGGCTGACCCAGACGCTGGTCAGCACGCCGTTCTCGACCATGACCAGCAGGCCCTCGGGGGCGCGCTGCGGCCGGAACATGTCGCAGGAGGCCGGGTCCGGGCCGCCCACGGACTCGGGATCGGCGTCCGGTCCCATCGCCGCCTCGATCTCGGCCACGGTCATGCCGATGCGCAGCGGACCGTAGCCCTGGGCGGTCAGCTTGTCGGCGGCGGACACCGGGGCGCCGGGCATGTCCGGCAGCTTGCCGGCGTCGGCGGGCGCTTCGGCGGCGGGCGGGGCGGCCTCCTCCGGTTCCGGCGCGCCGCAGGCGGCGAGAACGAGGACGGCGGAGGTTGCGAGCAGTTGGCGGATCATCGGGCGCTCCCTGAGAGGTTCGGGCCCATCAACGCACGAAAACGGCGCGCGGAGAACCGCGCGCCGTCAAACGCTTCATCCGGCCGGAGCCGGCGCCGGCAGAGGACTATTCGTCCTTGGGCGTCAGAACCTGGCGGCCGCGATAGGTGCCGGTCTTCAGGTCGATGTGGTGCGGGCGCTTCAGCTCGCCGGTGTCCTTGTCCTCGACGTAGGCGTTCGTGCCCAGGGCGTCGTGGGCGCGGCGCATGTTGCGACGCGAGGGCGATACTTTCCGCTTCGGAACGGCCATGTCCGTCTCAATCTTCTGGTCGGGCGCCCGTGAGAGCGCGAAAACAACAGCGGCGGCCCCCGGAAGAGCCGCCACGCGAGCGCGGGCTTATGCATGAAGCCGGGCGACTTTTCAAGGGCGGGGACAATCGTCGGCGACGGCGGCGTCCCGCGCCCGCCAGTCCCGCCGCGACAGGGCGTAGTACAGGCTGTCCTTCCACTCGCCGCTGATCTGGAAGGTCCGCTCGGCGAAGCCGGTGCGAACGAAGCCCAGCCGTTCCAGCAGGCGAATCGAGGCGAGATTCTCCGGATCGACGTCGGCGGTCAGTTCGTCGAGCCCGTGCGCGACGAAGACATGGCCGATCGCGGCCGACACCGCCTCGTGGGCCAGTCCCTGTCCCCAGTGGTCCGGATGCAGGATGTAGCCGACCTCGGGCAGGCGCCAGAAGCCCGCCTTGCCGATCACCGCCCCCTCGCGTTCGACCACGAAATCGGGCTGGTCGGGGCCGTTGGCGAGCATGCTGTCGAGCCAGGCGGCGGTCTGGTCGAGCGAGATGTGAGCCGGGGTCGACCACCAGCGGGTCGCCCGGGGATCGGAGAGCACCGCGTGCAGCGCCGCCAGGTCGTCGGGCCGGGCGGAACGGAGTCTCAGGCGGGCGGTGACGATCTCCATGCGCCAGCCTCGGCGTCTTGCCCTGTCGAGGTCAAGCGAGGTCGCGGGCCAGCACCGCGAAAGCCAGGTCGTCCCGCTTCGGCAGGCCGAAGCGCGGGTCGGTCGCCGGGAACGGCCGGGTCTCGCCGGTGGGGCGATAGCCGCGGCGGCCGTACCAGTCGATCAGCTCGGCGCGCTGGACGATGACGGTCATCTCCATGGTGCGGGCCCGGAAGCGGGCCCGGGCCTCGGCTTCCGCAGCCGCGATCAGGGCCCGGCCGAAGCCGCCGCCCTGCAGGGCGGGATCGACGGTCAGCATGCCGAGATAGGCCAGCCCCCGCCCCTTGTCCGTGACCTGCACGCAGCCGACCAGCCGGCCGTCGCGCTCGGCCAACAGGACGGTCTGGCTCGGATCGGCGACGACCGCCGCGAGCGTCGCCCGGTCGATGCGGTTTCCGTCCAGCAGGTCGGCCTCGTGGGTCCAGCCACGCCGGGCCGAGTCGCCGCGGTAGGCGCCGTGGACCAGCGCATGCAGCGCCGGCACATCGGCGGCGGTCGCGGGACGGAAGGTCGGCTCAGCCATCGACCAGAATGTCCGCCACGGCCTCGCCGATGGCCAGCGAACTGGTCAGGCCGGGGCTCTCGATCCCGAACAGGCAGACCAGCCCGTCGAGGCCGTGCACAGACCGGTCGTGCAGCTGGAAATCCGGCTGGGCTTCGCCCGGCCCGTGCAGCTTGGGCCGGATGCCCGCATAATCCGGCGTCAGTGCGCCTTCCGGCAGGCCCGGCCAGAAACGGCGGATGTAGCGCTCGAACTCCGCCGCCCGGGCCGGGTCGACCGAATAGTCCTCGTCCTCGACATATTCGAGGTCGGGCCCGAACACGGCCTGCCCGCCAAGGTCCTTGCGATAGTGGGTGCCCAGCGCCCCCGGGATCGGCGGCGGATAGACCAGCCGCTCGAACGGCGCCTTGCCCGTCAGACGAAAGTAGACGCCCTTGCCGTAGTGGCCGACGGGGATGCAGTCGGCGGGATAGCCTTCGATCCGGCCCGCTGCGTCCTGCGCACCGAGTCCGGGCGCGGTGATCAGCAGCCCGGTCGTCAGGGTCGCCCCGCCCTCCCCGCCCGCGGTGACGCGGAAGCCGCCGCCCGGCAGCGGCTCGGCCCGCTCGAACGGGGTGGAGACCACGACCGAACCGCCGGCGTCCTCGATCTCCCCCTGAAGGGCCAGCATGTAGCCGTGACTGTCGAACACCCCGCTCTCGGGCGACAGGATGGCCGCATGGGCGTTCAGTCCCGGCTCCAGCGTCCGCGCCTGCGCCCCGGTCAGATGCTCCAGCCCCTCGACCTCGTTGGCCGTCGCCTGCTCGAAGATGGCCTCGATGCGCGGGACCTCCGCCTCGTCGGTGGCCACCACCAGCTTGCCGCACTTGCGGTAGTCGACCTTGCGGCTGTCCAGAAAGGCGTAGAGGGCGCGCCGGCCCTCGACGCAGAAGCGCGCCTTCAGGGAACCGGAGGGATAATACAGACCGCCGTGGATGACCTCGCTGTTGCGCGAGGAGACGCCCTGCCCGATCACCGGCTCCTTCTCGAGAACCAGCACCGACAGGCCCCGGCGCGACAACGCCCGGCCGCAGGCGAGGCCGACGGCCCCGGCGCCCACGACCACGGCGTCGAAGTCGAAGCTCACGCCCCGGGGCCGTACAGCGCGGCCGCCCGCGCCTCGAAACAGTGCATCAGCTTCTCGACGGCGCGGTCGAAATTGGCCTGCAGCATCATATCCAGCAGCCGCGACCGGAAGGCGAAGTCGATGAAGAACTCGACCCGCGTCCCTTCCGGGTGCGGGAAGAACTCCCAGCGGTTCTTCAGGTGGTGGAACGGCCCGCGCAGCAGGCCGACCTCGACCAGCGGCCGGTTCCGGTCATGCCGCACCCAGGTCGAGAACCGCTCCTTGAGGAAGGAGAAGCCCACCCCCGCCTCGGCGTCCTCGACGCAGACGCCGGGACGCTCCTCGCGCCGGTTCCATGTCCGCATCGAGGTGACCCAGGGCACGAAGTCCGGATAGGCGCGCACGTCGGCGACCAGATCGGCGAGCTGGTCGGGCTGGTAGGGCAGGATCTTCGTGACGCGATGGACGGCCAAGGCGGGATCAGCGACCCGTCTGCGCCAGCCGCGCCGCCTTCAGTCTGGCGAAGTCCTCGCCGGCGTGATGCGAGCTGCGGGTCAGTGGCGAGGCCGACACCATCAGGAAGCCCTTGGCCCGGGCCATGGCCTCATAGGCCTTGAACTCTTCCGGCGTCACGAACCGTTCGATGGCGGCGTGCTTGCGGGTCGGCTGCAGGTACTGGCCGATGGTGATGAAGTCGACGCCGGCGGACCGCATGTCGTCCATCACCTGCATGACCTCCTCCTTGGTCTCGCCCAGGCCGACCATGATGCCGGACTTGGTGAACTGGTTGGGGTCGCGCTCCTTGACCATCTGCAGCAGGCGCAGGCTGTGGAAATACCGCGCCCCGGGGCGGATCTTCAGATACAGCCGCGGCACCGTCTCGAGGTTGTGGTTGAACACATCCGGCGTGGAGTCGATGACCACCTCGGCCGCGCCGTCCTTGCGCAGGAAGTCGGGGGTCAGGATCTCGACCGTGGTGCCCGGCGCCTGCAGCCGGATCTGGCGCACGACCTCGGCGAAGTGGGCCGCGCCGCCGTCCGACAGGTCGTCCCGGTCGACGCTGGTGATGACCACGTGGTTCAGGCCCATCTGCTGCACTGCCAGGCCGACCTTGGCCGGTTCGTCGGGGTCCAGAGCCTGCGGCAGGCCGGTCTTCACGTTGCAGAAGGCGCAGGCCCGGGTGCAGGTGTCGCCCATGATCATCAGGGTGGCGTGCTTCTGGCTCCAGCACTCGCCGATGTTCGGGCAGGCGGCCTCCTCGCAGACCGTGTGGAGGCCCTTCTCCTTCACGATGGCCCGGGTGGCGTTGTACTGGCCGGATCCGGGCGCCTTGACCCGCAGCCAGTCGGGCTTCTTCAGCACCGCGGTTTCCGGGCGGTTCTGCTTCTCCGGGTGACGCAGTTCGGCAGGCGTCTTCTTCAGCGAATCGATCAGCGTGACCAAGGCGGCCTCGGGCTCCGGGGGCGGGAACCGGCTATGTCGTCCTTCCGCGTGGCCATGGCAAGGCGGCGCGGAACCTCACGCAAGGTAACGTATCTTTTCAACCGGGCGGGCCCGCACTAGTTTGCCGCGCCCAAGCACAGGCGCGGCCAACGCGCCGGCACGGAGGATGACGGTTTGCGCGTACCCCTGGACCCGAAGGCCGGCGAGGAGACCATCTTCGACGCCCTCATCGCTGCGCGCGAGAAATACGGCGACAAGGAGATCCTGGAGGACCAGGACCGCAAGCCGCTGACCTACACCGGCCTGATCCGCGCCGCCTTCGTGCTGGGCCGCAAGGTGGCGGCCATGACGGAGCCGACCGAGCGCGTCGGCATCCTGCTGCCGTCCAGCATGGGGGTGGTGGTCACCTTCTACGGCTTGCACGCGCACGGCCGCGTGCCGGTGATGATCAACTTCACGGCCGGCGAGCGGAACATCAAGGCGGCGCTGGCCGCGGCCGGGGTGAAGAAGGTTCTGACGGCGAAGCGGTTCATTCAGCAGGCGAAGCTGGACGATCTGATCGCCGACATCGAAACGGTCGCCGAGGTGGTCTGGCTGGACGACGTCCGCGCCTCCATCGGCCTGCCCGACAAGCTGTACGGCCTGATGGCGGGGTTGATGCCGCGCCGGTTCCGGACCCGGACCGAACCCTCCTCGCCCGGCGTGGTGCTGTTCACCTCGGGCAGCTTCGGTGCGCCCAAGGGGGTGGTGCTCAGCCAGTCCAACCTCGTGGCCAACTGCCGCCAGGTCGCCCAGCACATCGAGCTGAAGCCCGAATGGGTGATGTTCAACCCGCTGCCGACCTTCCACTGCTTCGGCCTGACCGGCGGGGTGCTGCTGCCCCTGCTGCAGGGGATGAAGGCCTTCCAGTACCCCTCGCCGCTGCACGCCCGGCAGATCGTCGAGCTGCTGCCGCAGGTGAAGGCCTCGATCCTGTTCGCCACCGACACCTTCCTGAACCAGTACGCCCGCGTGGCCGGGCCGGACGACTTCGACACCCTGGAGTTCGTGGTCGCCGGAGCCGAGCGGGTGCGCGACGAGACCCATCACCTGTTCAACACCCGCTTCCGCGGCCTGAAGCTGCTCGAGGGCTACGGGGCCACCGAGGCGGCGCCGGTGGTGGCGGTCAACCATCCCGACCGCAACCGGCCGGGCACCGTCGGCCAGATCCTGCCGGGCATCGACTGGCGGCTGGAGCCGGTGCCGGGCATCGACGAGGGCGGTCGCCTCTACCTGCGCGGCCCCAACGTCATGGAGGGCTACCTCTCCGCCGACGATCCCGAGGCCATCGAGCCGCTCGAGGGGGGCTGGCACGACACGGGGGACATCGTCGCCATCGACGCCGACGGCTACGTCTCGATCCTGGGGCGGGTGAAGCGGTTCGCCAAGATCGGCGGCGAGATGGTGTCGCTGACCGCCGTCGAGGGCCTGGCCAGCGCGGTCTGGCCGGAGGCCCGCCACGCCGTGGTCTCGGTGCCGGACAACCGCAAGGGCGAGAAGCTGGTGCTGGTCACGGACCGCAAGGACGCCGACGTCGCCCGCCTGGCCGAATGGGCCCGCGAGCACGGCGCGCCCGAACTGGCGGTGCCCAAGAAGATCGTCCGCGTCGGCGAGGTGCCGGTGCTGGGCACCGGCAAGACCGACTACGTCGCCATCCAGCAGATGGTCGAGCTCGACAAGGCGGCCTGAGTCCGCGACCCGCGTCCGGCGCCGGACATTGGTTGAAACGGGCACGGACTCGGTTTCAGACTGATACTCCCAACGAGGGAGGGACTCATGTTCGACAGGTTCTCCGCGTACCAGCCGCAGCTGCTCAGCGTGCTGCGCATCGTCGCCGGCCTTCTGTTCGTCAGCCATGGCGTGGCCAAGGTGCTGGGCTTCCCGCCCATGGACGGCCTGCCGCCTCCGGGGCTCAGTCTCGCCGGCCTGTCGGGTCCGCTGGAACTGCTGCTCGGGACCCTGTTCCTGATCGGCCTGTTCACGCGCCCCGTCGCCTTCCTCGCCGCCGGCTTCTGCGCCGTCGGCTACTGGACGATGCACGGCGGGCAGAGCCCCTTCCCCATCGTCAACGGCGGCGAGACCATCGCCCTGTACTGCTTCGTCTTCCTCTACTTCGTCGCCGCCGGCCCCGGACCGTGGAGCGTCGACGCCATGATGGGCCGCAAGCGGGCCTAGCCTATCCGCACCCCCGTCATCGAGATCGATCCGCCCTCGATGACGTCGTTGAAGAAGCTGACGTCGTCGCCCGGCCGGCGCTGGGCGGCGACGTAGAGCAGCGGCAGAAAGTGCTCGTCGGTGGGCACGCTGAGCTGCGCGTCCTCGGCCAGGCCGACCCAGTCGACCAGCGCCGCGTCGTCGCCGCGCACCAGCGCCGCCTTGACCGCCTCGTTGAAGCCGACCGCCCAGGCGTAGGGCTCGCCGCCGGTCCGCTTCCAGGTGCGGAGGTTGTGCACGAAGTCGCCCGAGCCGGCGACGATCACGCCTTCGTCGCGCAGCGGCTGCAGCTTGCGGGCGAGGTCGAAATGCTGGCGAGGCGTCAGCCGTCGGTCCAGCGACAGCTGCACCACGGGCACGTCGGCCGCCGGCCAGACGTGGGCCAGCACCGACCAGGTCCCATGGTCCAGGCCCCACTGCTCCGAGAGCGTCGCGCCGGTCAGCGCCGCGACGCGGCCGGCGAGCACCGGCGAGCCCGGAGCCGGGTACTGCATCGCGTGCAGTTCCGCCGGGAAGCCGCCGAAATCATGAATGGTTTCCGGCTGCGCCTGTGCGGTCACCGCCAGGCCCGTGGTTTCCCAGTGGGCCGAGACCATCACCACGCCCTTCGGCTTGCCGACGGCCTCGCCCAGGGCGCGCCAGACGTCGGCATACGGGCCGCCCAGCGCGTTCATCGGCGAGCCGTGGCCGAAGAAGATCGCCGGCTGGCGGGGCTCGCCGGCCGCCTCGGAGAACTGGCCCATGTCTGCGCTCCCTTACTGCAACAGTGTTAGTATCTATTTGGCGTGCGCCCGCCTGAATGCAAGGGGGCGCCGCGCCCGTCCGTCCCGTCAGGCGCGGTTGATCGGGCAGACGCGGTCGTAGAAGGCGCGGTCGGCGGGGACCTTCTCGCCCTTCGACAGGCGGAAGCGGTGCTCGACCACCATGGCCTGCTGCTCGATGTTCAGCCCCTCCCAGGCGCAGTCCATGCCCAGCGGATAGCGGTAGGACTCCGGCCGGTCGCCGGCCTTCAGCTTGCCGGTCAGCAGGTTGACGCCGTTCTGCGCCTGCCAGACGTGGGTCAGCTCGTGGATGAAGACGGCCTGCACGCCCGGCGGCGCGGCGGCGATGTCGGCCGGCAGGGTCCGCGCCGGCCAGACGATCCAGCCCCGGCCGAACCACTGGCCGGGCACGAAGGCCCGGGTCAGCGGCCACGGCGCCGTCAGGATGCGGACAGCCCCGTAGCGCAGCGCGTCGCCGAAGGCCTCGCGGGCCAGGGCGACCTCGCCCGGCGTGAGCGGGCGGATCACCGCGCCGTCGCCGCCACGCTGGCCGCGCCCCCGGTCGGCCCGGTCCACTCCCAGTGCCACGGCTCGTAGACGTAGGGGGTGAAGCCGAAGCGTCCGGCGTTGGCGACCAGCCAGCGATAGACCGGCCCGCGCGTCATGTGCAGCCGGCTGGCCGGCGAGGTGTCGTCGACGCCCAGGCCGACGATCTGACCGACGTAGAGGTCGACCGCCGTTCCGGTCCGGTGGGGCGAGCACACCGCCCGGCGCAGGCCGTCGCAATTGCCCTGCTGGGCGCAGCGGGCGGCGTCGGCCTCGGGATCGCGGAAGCCGGAGAATATCTGCAGCAACTCCCGATCGGCGGCGATCTCCGGCACCTCGGCGCGGGCGGCGGCGACCATGCGGCGGTAGGCGTCCAGCACGTCGCGGCGCAGCAGGCGGGTCAGCCGGTCGGCGTGCTCCTCCTCGGCGACGAGGTAGCCCAGCTGGTTCAGCGGCGGCGGATCGGGACACGGCTCCTCGCGGACCCGGGCCATGATGAACGGCCGCCGCTCCTGCCACAGGCCGCGGAAGACCTGGAAGGTGGCCGGGTCGAACCAGCCGGTCGCGGGCAGGCCGTAGCGGGTCTGGAACATCGCCAGTTCCCGCGCGAAGCCCGGCGAATTCGGCGCGCAGTCCGTGCGCAGCTCCTGCTGGATCAGGGGGACGTAGGTTTCCCAGCCCCACTCCGTCGCGCCGAACGGAGTCCACTCCAGCGAATGGACCGAGATGCCGTTGGCCAGCGCGGGCGCGCCCCATTCGATCGGATCCGCGTCGCAGGCGCCGGTCGCGTCGGCCGTCCGGGCATGCGCCGCCGTCGCGCCGCCGAGCAGGACGGCGGCGCCGGTCATCGTCAGCAGGATGCGACGCAACGACATGCCCGCAGGGTGACCCCAGCCGGGCGGGCCCGGCAAGAGGCTTCGCGCGGGGATGGAGCCTCCGGCGCAAATGCTGGCATGGTGGAGCCGCGGCCGACTCAGGCGCCGCCTCGCGGACCCGTCCATGACCGACACACCCGCCCCGCGCGCCGCCGCCCCCGCCGTGCGCCGCTCCAACGCCGTCCTCGCCGCCTTCTCGACCGTCTGCCTGCCGCTGGCGGCTTTCGGCGTGGCCCTGCCGGTGACCTTGCCGGAGTACTACGCGACCCACGTCGGCATCGACATCGCCATGGTCGGCTACGTCTTCATGGCCGTGCGCGCCATCGACATCGCCGCCGACCCGATCATCGGCGCGGCCATGGACCGGACCCGCACCCGCTTCGGCCGCTACCGCCCGTGGATGGCCGCCTCGGCGCCGGTGCTGATGCTGGCCGCCCTGATGATCTTCGTCATGGTCAAGCCGGGCGCCGGGCCGCTCTATCTCTTCACGTGGCTGCTGGTGCTCTACCTCGGCTTCTCGGTCGGCACCCTCAGCCAGCTGGGCTGGGCATCGGTGCTGGCGCCGGAGTACGACCAGAGAAGCCGCGTCTACGCCTGGTGGCAGGCGTTCAACATCCTCGGCGTCATCGCCATCCTGATCCTGCCCGCAGCCGTGGTGCAGAGCGGCATGGGCGACTACGTCGCGGGTGTGCACATCATGGGCTGGGCAATCGTCGCCGCCCTCCCCCTGACCATCAGCCTCGCCCTCGCCGCCGTGCCCGAGCCGGTCAACGCCGGCGACGCGCCTCACGGCGGCCTGAAGGCCTACTGGGACATCGTCCGCCGCCCCACTGTCGCGCGCCTGCTGGCCGCCGACATCGTCCTCGGCGTCGCCCCCGGCATCACCGGCGCGCTGCTGTTCTTCTTCTTCGACCAGATCAAGGGCTACGACCGCGCCGCCGCCTCGATCTTCATGCTGCTCTACTTCGTCGGCGGCCTCGCCGGCGCGCCGATCTGGGCCCGGCTGGCGGTGAGGATCGGCAAGCACCGGGCGCTGGCCGTGGCGAGCGTGATCTTCGCCAGCCTTTATTTCGTCGCCACCCTGCTGCCGGGCGGCAACTTCATCCTTACCGGCGCGGCGATGTTCATCGCCGGCCTGCCCTACGCGGCCGGCCTGTTTCTGCTGCGCGCCATGATGGCCGACGCCGGCGACGAGGTGCGGCTGGAGACCGGGGTGGACCGCACCGCCCTGATGTTCTCCATCCTCTCGGCGACGACCAAGCTCGGCCACGTCTTCGCGCTCATCCCCTACGCCGTGCTCGGCTGGGTCGGCTTTCAGGCCGTGCCGCCGCCGGAGGGCAACAGCGCCTCCTCCCTGCTGGCCCTGCAGGCCATGTTCATCGTCGCCCCGGCCCTGCTTATCGCCTCCGCCGCCCTGCTCCTGCGCCGCTATCCGCTGACGCCCGAGCGTCATGACCAGATCCGTCGCGCCCTCGAGGCCCGGCCCGGAGGCGTCGTCGAGTGACCCCCATCGACCGTCTGCGCCGCATCATGGAGCGGCTCCGAAACCCCGACGGAGGCTGCCCGTGGGACGTGGAGCAGACCTTCCAGACCATCGCCCCCTACACCCTGGAGGAGGCCTACGAGGTCGCCGACGCGATCGAACGCGGCGACTGGGACGATCTCAAGGGTGAACTTGGAGACCTCCTGTTCCAGGTCGTTTTCCATGCTCGCATGGCCGAGGAACAGGGCCTGTTCGGCTTCGACGACGTGGCCGCGGCCATGGCCGACAAGCTGGAGCGGCGCCACCCGCACGTCTTCGGCGACGAGGCGGCGAAGGCCGACGGCGCCGCCCAGAAGGCCCGCTGGGAGGACATCAAGGCCGGCGAACGCAAGGCCAAGGCCCAGCATGGCGCCCTCGACGACGTGCCGGTCGGCCTCCCCGCCCTCGCCCGCGCCGCCAAGCTGACCCGGCGCGCCGCCCGCGTCGGCTTCGACTGGCCCTCGACCGACGAGGTGTTCGACAAATTCGTCGAGGAGGTCGCCGAACTCCGCGCCGAACTCGCCGCCGGCGACCTCGACAAGGCCCGCGAGGAGATGGGCGACCTGCTGTTCGTCCTGGCGAATCTGGCCCGCAAGCTGGGCGTCGAGCCGGAAGACGCCTTGCGCGGCGCCAACGCCAAATTCGTCCGCCGCTTCGCCTTCATCGAGGCCGAACTGGCGAAGGACGGCCGCACGCCGGAGCAGTCGGACCTGGCCGAGATGGACGCGCTGTGGGACGCGGCGAAGGCGGCGGAGCGGGGGTGATGCCAGCGAGCGTTTGACTCGGGCCGCGAGCGGCGCGAGCCTTGTCGACCCAGGCGGAATGGACGAGATGGATCCTTCGGTGCTCCTGATCCTGCTGTGGATGCAGGACCCTGTCACTCCGGCTGATCCGGCCACCACTTTGGAGGATGTCGTCGTCACAACCTCCGAGCCCGCAGCGCCAATAGACGCGTTCGCGTTCTTCCGGGACCTGTGCGTCGACGGCAATCGGCTCGACGGTGCCGCACGGCGTCCTGCCGAAGACAGCCTGTGGGTTCCGATGGAAGACAGGGAGCGCCAGGCCCTCGACCTGCCTGATGATCGGGGCGCCGGCTATCTGCTGGAGACCGAACGCCTTACCCTGGTCCTGCGCATAGAGGAGGGTCCGGACCAGTTCCTCCGGCGCCATGTGTGCTCCCTCACCATCGTCGGACAGCACGACCAGCCTCAGCTTGTGGAGCGGATGCAGGCGACCTTCCACGGTCCCGGCACCACAAGGCACCTCCACTATCAGGACGCCTATCCGACCTATCCGGGCTGGACGCAGAGAGCCTGGTCCGCGATTCCGGCGCGGGACGATACCGACTGGCGAGAGTTCGGCCCCACACGGCGCGCTCGGTCGGAGTCCGGCTTCGTGGTCGTCACCGAGCCGTCCTTCTTCGCCCGGTCCCGCTATGTGGTGGGCGAGGTCCGGTTCACCCCGGAGGGCCCCCGACCGGTCAGCGTCCTGACCGTGACTCAGTTATTCAAGCCGTAGGCGCTCGGCGCCTCACCCGAACCGCGCCTCCTGCAGGTCGACCTCGCGGGTCAGCTTGCGGGCCGTGACCTCGTCGATGGTGCGCTCCTGGGCCAGCCGGCGGATTTCAGCGCGCTCGGCGCGCAGGCCGGCGAGGCCGAGCTCCTTCTCGATGGCGGTCAGCCGGTCGCGATCGACGCTGGCGAGGCCGACGCCGCGGCTCTCGATGCGGGCGCGGTAGCCCTCCATCAGCCGGGCGGCGATGTCCGTCGACACATCAACGACATCCGGGTCGGCGGCGATGTCGTGCTGGGCGCGCTCGATGGCCTGCATCGCCGCGGCGGCGGCCACCGCGCGGGCGAGATCCTCGCGTTCCAGCGACGAAGGCTCCGGCGGCAGTTCCAGCCCCTTGAGCAGCTTCGGCAGCAGCACGGTGGCCGTGAGCAGGGACAGGATGATCACGCAGGCGGCGAGGAAGATGGCCAGGTCGCGGGCCGGGAAGGCGGTCCCGTCCGGCATCAGCAGCGGCAGGGTCAGGATGCCCGCGAGGGTGATGGCCCCGCGCACCCCGGCCAGGGAGGTGACCAGCACCAGTCGCCAGCCCATCTTCGGCCGCTCTTCGCCGCGATGGCGGAACAGGGTCAGCCGCAGCGAGGTCCATACCCAGGCGAAGCGCAGCAGGGCCAGCGCCACGAAGATGACCAGCACATAGACCGCCAGCCACCACACCTCGCCATGTCCCGTGGTCGTCGCCACCCGCGCCGCGCCGGTGACGATGGCCGGCATCTGCTCGCCCAGCAGGACGAAGATCACCCCGTTGGCGGCGAAGGCGACCGTGTCCCACACGGCGGTGCGGCGGATGCGGGTGATGGCCTGGGCGGCGCCGCTGCGCTCGGTGAAGGCCATGGTCACGCCCGCCGCCACCGCCGCGAGGATGCCCGAGGCGTGCAGGTGCTCGGCCGCCAGATAGGCGGCGAAGGGGATCAGCAGGCTGATGATGATCTGCGCCCCCGGATCCTCGCCCCACCGCCGCGTGATGAACTGCTTGGCGAAATTGATGGCCAGGGTCACGCCCACCCCGACGGCGATCCCGGCCGCCGCCAGCCAGACGAAGGTCCCGGCCGCCGAAGCGATGGAGAAGGTCCCGGTCAGCACCGCCGCCACCGCGAACTTCATGCACACCAGGCCCGAGGCGTCGTTGAGCAGGGACTCCCCCTCCAGCACGTGCATCAGGCGCTTGGGGATCGGCGCGCGCTTGGCGATGGCCGCCACGGCGATGGGATCGGTCGGCGACAGGATGGCGGCCAGGGCGAAGGCCACGCCCAGCGGCATGGCCGGGATCATCCAGTAGATGAGCAGGCCGACGCCCAGCACGGTGAACACCACCAGGCCCAGCGCCAGTTCGAGAATGAAGGCCCGGTCGCGGAACAGATCCTCCTTGGGGATCCGCCAGCCGTCGAGGAACAGGAGCGGCGGCAGGAACAGCAGGAAGAACAGGTGCGGGTGCAGCACCACGCTCTCGCCGGTGATCAGGACGATGCCGGCCCCCAGGGCGATTTGCACCAGCGGCAGGGCGATGCGGGTGATGCGCGACAGCGCCCCGCTGACCGCCACGGCCAGCAGCAGCAGCAGGATCGTCTCCACCAGCGCCATCGTCTCCTCCTCGCCCCTCAGCTCAGCGGTGCGGGAATTGCCGTTCGAACCGCCCCAGCGCCGCCGGGTGCAGGCGCACCGTCACATGGGTGCGGCCCTCGCCGTCCGTCTCGCGTGCCGTCACCCGCCCGTTCTCGTACAGCCACGCCAGCGCCTCGCCCTGCGACGGCTCCAGCGTCAGCTCCGTCTCCGGGTCGTCGTCGATCAGCCCGGCGATGGTCTCGCGCAGGGCCTCGACGCCCTCGCCGGTCCAGGCCGAGACGGCCACCGCCTTGCCCTGCCCGCGCAGCCGCTCGGCCTGGCCGAGCGTCGCCTCGCGCGCCTCGCCTTCCAGCAGGTCGATCTTGTTCCACACCTCCAGCACCCGGCGCGCCTTGCTCTCGACGGCCGGGATCTGCTCCAGCACCGCCTCGACGTCCTTGGCCTGCGCGTCGCTGTCCGGCGAGGCGATGTCGCGCACGTGCAGGATCAGATCGGCCTCGCCGACCTCCTCCAGCGTGGCCCGGAAGCTCTCCACCAGTTCGTGCGGCAGGTCGGAGATGAAGCCCACCGTGTCGGCGACGATGGCCGGGCGGCCTTGCGGCAGGCGGATGGTGCGCTGGGTGGTGTCGAGCGTCGCGAACAGCAGGTCCTTCGCCAGAACCTCGGACCCCGTCAGCCGGTTGAACAGCGTCGACTTGCCGGCGTTGGTGTAGCCGACCAGGGCCACGGTCGGGAACGGGACCTTCTGGCGGGCCTTGCGGTGTAGGCCGCGCGTCCGCCGCACCTCCTCCAACTCGGCCTTCAGCCGCACGATGCGGTCGGCGATCAGGCGCCGGTCCAGCTCGATCTGGGTCTCGCCGGGGCCGCCGGTCGAGCCTGTGCCGCCGCGCTGCCGCTCCAGGTGGGTCCAGGTCCGCACGAGCCGCGAGCGCTCGTAGTCCAGCCGCGCCAGCTCGACCTGCAGCCGGCCCTCCTTGGTCCGCGCCCGGCGACCGAAGATCTCGAGGATCAGGCCGGTGCGGTCGATGACCTTGGCGTCCCAGGCCTTCTCGAGGTTGCGCTGCTGCACCGGCGTCAGCTGGTCGTCGACGACCACGGCCTCGGCCTCGGCGGCGCGCACCAGGGCGGCCAGTTCCTCGACCTTGCCGGAGCCGAACAGGGTGGCGGGCGCGACCTTGCGCACGCGCACGATCTCCTCGGCGCGCACGTCGAGGTCCAGCGCGCGGGCCAGGCCCACGGCCTCCTCGAGCCGCTCCTCGGCGAGGCGCGGGCTTTCGCTGCGCCCGTCAGGATGGATGACGACCGCCCGGATCAGCGGGACGGCGTGGTCGATCAGTTTTGAAGTCAATCAGTCCTCGTCCGCCTCGGGCTCGTACAGCTGCACGGGCTGGGACGGCATGATGGTCGAGATGGCGTGCTTGTAGACGAGCTGCGACTGGCCATCGCGACGCAGCAGCACACAGAAGTTGTCGAACCAGGTCACGATGCCCTGCAGCTTGACCCCGTTGACGAGGAAGATGGTCAGCGGCGTCTTGGTCTTGCGGACCGAGTTCAGGAAGGTGTCCTGGAGGTTCTGACGCTTGTCTTGCGACATGGCAGGTTCGTCCTGTTCTTGTTGCTTGGCGGCGGAAGGCCGGGGCGCACCTTAACGACGCGCGCGTCCGTCGCAACGGCTAGATGGCCTCCCGCCGCGCCCGTTCAAGGTAGAGCATCCGCAGTTTCGTCGCGACCGGACCGGGCTTGCCGTCGCCAATCTTCGCGCCGTCGATCGACACCGCCGGCATCACGAAGCCGCTGGCGGAGGTGTAGAAGGCCTCCCGCGCCCGCTTGGCTTCGTCCACCGAAAAGGCCCGCTCCTCCAGTTCGATGCCCTCGCTCGCCGCCATCTCCAGCACCGCCGCGCGGGTGATGCCGCGCAGGATGTTGGACTGCGTGTCCCGGGTCCTCAGCTTGCCGTGCTCGTCGACGATCCAGGCGTTGGTCGAGGAGCCCTCGGTGACCAGTCCCATGTCGTCGACCATCCACGCCTCGGCGGCGCCGCGCTCCTTCGCCGCCTGCTTGGCGAGGCAGTTGGGCAGCAGGCCGACGGTCTTGATGTCGCAGCGGCCCCAGCGGATGTCCGGCTGGGTGATCACGGCGACGCCCTTTTCGGCGGCGGCGTTGCCCTTGGCCAGCGGCAGCGAGCGGGCGGTGACGACCACGCTGGGCGGGGTGCCCTCGGCCGGGAAGGGGTGGTCGCGCCGGGCCGTGCCGCGGGTCACCTGGATGTAGACCAGCCCCTCGCGCACCCGGTTGCGGCGCACCGTCTCCTTCAGCACCCGCGACAGGGCTTCCCGGGTCATGGGCCGGTCGATGCGCAGCTCGTCGAGGCTGCGCCACAGGCGGGTCATATGGCCCTCGAAGTCGGCCAGCTTGCCGTCGAACACCGACCAGACCTCGTAGACCCCGTCGGCGAACTGGAAGCCGCGGTCCTCGACATGCACCACGGCGTCGCGCAGCGGGCGATAGGTTCCGTTGACGTAGGCGACGCGACTCATGCCTCGGCGTTTCCTTCTTCCATGTCCTCGCCGCCGCGGGCCGGCGAGACGCCCAGCGACTTCAGCTTTCTGTGCAGCGCCGACCGCTCCATGCCGATGAAGGCGGCGGTGCGGCTGATGTTGCCGCCGAAGCGCATGATCTGGGCCGCGAGGTATTCGCGCTCGAACACCTCTCGCGCCTCGCGCAGCGGCAGGGCGATGATGCGCTCCGCGCCCAGCGAGCCGGAGGCCCCGGCGTTGGTCGCCTCTTGCGGCAGGGCGTCGGCGCCGATCGGCTCGGACGGGTCGCCGGTGGCGAGAATCAGCAGCCGCTCGACGTTGTTGCGCAGTTGGCGGACGTTGCCGGGCCACGGATGGACCTGGAGCACGGCGATGGCGTCGTCGCCCAGCCGCCGCCGCGGCAGCCCCTGCGAGGTCGCCAGGCTTTCGATGAAATATTCGACCAGTTCGGCGATGTCCTCGCGCCGCTCGGCCAGCGGCGGCACCCGGATTGGCACCACGTTCAGCCGGTGGAACAGGTCCTCGCGGAAGCGGCCGGCGGCGATCTCCTCCTTCAGGTCGCGCGAGGTCGAGGTGATCACCCGCACGTCGACCTGCACGTCCTGCTCGCCGCCCACGCGGCGGAAGCGCTGCTCGACCAGCACGCGCAGCACCCGGCTCTGGCTCTCGCGCGGCATGTCGCCGACGTCGTCGAGGTACAGGGTGCCGCCGTGGGCGCGCTCGAACACGCCGATCTTGCGCGGCCGGCCGTCGACGCCCTCCTCGCCGAACAGCTCGACGTCGAGCCGCTCCGGGGTCATGCCGGCGGCGGCGATGGCCACGAACTCGCCGCGCGACCGGGCGCTGGCCTCGTGGATCTGGCGGGCCACCAGCTCCTTGCCCGAGCCCGGGGGTCCCGAGATCAGCACCCGGCTGTTGGCCGGGGCCACCTTGGCGATGGTGCCGCGCAGCGCCTGCGCCGCCGCCGACTTGCCGATCAGCCCGGTCGGGGCGGCCACCTGGGCGCGCAGCCGGCGGTTCTCGCGCTTCAAGGCCGAGGCTTCCAGCGCACGCTGAACAACCACCACCAAGCGGTCGGACTTGAACGGCTTTTCGATGAAGTCATAGGCCCCGCGCTGGAGCGCGCTGACCGCCGTCTCGATGTTGCCGTGGCCGGAGATCATGACCACGGGCAGGTCCGGGTCAAGCTCCTTGATCAGGTCCAGCAGCTCCAGCCCGTCCAGCCCGCCGCCCTGCATCCAGATGTCGAGCAGGGCCAACGACGGCTTGCGCGCCCGGATCGCGGCCAGGGCCTCGTCGGAGTTGGCGGCGACGCGCACGGCGTGCCCCTCGTCCTCGAGCAGGCCGGAGACCAGCTCGCGGATGTCGGCCTCGTCGTCGACGACCAGAATGTCGGCTCCCGTGGATCGCATGACGCCTCGCTATTCCGCGACCGCGCGCGCCGGGCTCGCGGACGCCGCGGCGCCCTTGCTCCCGGCCGCGGCGGCCGCCTTCAGGGGAAAGATCAGACACACGCGCGCACCGGTCAGAGTCTCGGCGTCGGCCAGCTTCAGCTCGCCGCCGTGCTCCTCGCAGATGCGCTTGACGATGGCCAGGCCGAGGCCCGTGCCCTTCTCGCGCGTGGTCACATAGGGTTCGGTCAGCCGGTCGCGGTCGCGCGCCGGCAGGCCGGGACCGTCGTCCTCGACGACGAAGGTCGCCAGCCCGTCCTCGACCGTCAGGCTGGCCAGAATGCCGGGTCCGTTCTCGTCGCCCGGGCGCAGATCGGCGTCGCGGCGGGCGGCCACGGCCTCGCCGGCGTTCTTGAGGATGTTGGTCAGGGCCTGGCCGACCATGCGGCCGTCTGCGTGCAGCACCGCCTTGGGCAGGGCCTCGGCCAGCTCGACCCCGATTCCGGGCGCCGCCACCCGCTGGGCGAACACCGCCTCGCGCAGCAGCTCGGCCGGGTTCTCGGCGGTGAAGCGCGGGGCCGGCATGCGCGCGAAGGACGAGAACTCGTCAACCATGCGGCCAATGTCGCCCACCTGGCGGATGATGGTCTCGGTGCAGCGGTCGAACACCTCGACGTCGTCGCCGACCTGCTTGCGGTAGCGCCGGCGCAGGCGCTCGGCCGACAGCTGGATCGGCGTCAGCGGGTTCTTGATCTCGTGGGCGATGCGCCGAGCCACGTCCCGCCAGGCGGCATTCCTTTGGGCCGTGACCAGCCGGGTGATGTCGTCGAAGGTCAGCACCATCTCGCCGCCAAGGCCACCCTCGATGCGCACCCGCAGACGCCGGCTCTCCCCGCCGTTGGAGACGTCGATCTCCTCCTCGATGTGCGCCTCGGCCCGCCCGGCCAGTTCGCTCAGCTCGGGCGACACCTCGCCCAGCGGCCGGCCGATGATCTCGGCGTCGCCGATGCCCAGCAGTTCGACCGCGCTGTCGTTGATCGCCGACACGCGCCTCTGCCGGTCGACGCCGATCACCCCCGCCGAGACCCCCGACAGCACGGTCTCGATGAAGACCGTGCGCCCCCTCGCCTCCTCGCTGGCGGCCCTGAGCGCCGCCTGCTGCGCCTCGAGATCGCCGGTCATGCGGTTGAAGGCCGCCGACAGGGTCTGGATCTCGCCCGGCCCCTCGCGGTCGTCGACGCGGGCCGACAGGTCGCCGCCGGCGGCCCGGTCCGCCGCCTCGACCAGCCGGCCGATGGGCGCCGAGATGGCGCTCGCCGCCGACATGCCCAGCCACACCGCCCCGACCAGCACCAGCAGGGCGGTCTCGAGATAGCTCAGGGCGAAGGCCGCCTGGATGCGGTCACGGCTCTCCTCGGCCTCGCGGTAGGCGACGATCGACTGCTCGGCTTCCGCCAGTTGTGCGATCAGGCCCGGACGGACCGGTCGCACGACGTAGAGATAGGCGTCACCATAGGCCGGAAAGGCCATCAGGCCGCGCACGGCGTCGGGGTTCTGGGTGACCTGCTGCACCGAGGGCTCCTCGGCTCCGGCCGCCTCCTCAAGCGCCGCCATGGACGGGGCGACGTACGGCGGGGCGTTCAGCCCCTCGCCGCCGGCCAGAACCTCGCCCTCCGGGCCGAGGATGTAGATGGCCGGATAGCCGAACAACTCGCCGACCTGGGCCAGGGCGTCGGAAAACTGGATGCGGTTCTCGAACAGCGGCCGTACGCCCTCCAGCTGTTCCGCGATCACCGCCAGATCGCCGTCCATCTGGGCGGAGACGTCGGCGGTGTAGGCGCGTCCGATGTCCGCCCCGTTCTCGACCGCCGCCTGCACGTTGTCGCTGAACCACTGGTCGACCCCGCGGTTGACCAGCACGCCGAACACCAGGGCGATGGCCACCGCCGGAACCAGCGCCACCAGCGAGAACAGGGTCACGAAGCGCAGGTGCAGTCGCGCGCCGGCGTGGGTGCGGCGGCGCACCAGCACCAGCACCCGCCGGCCGATGATCACGGCCAGTCCCCCGATCAGCAGCAGGTTGACCGCCAGCACCCCCAGCACCGCCTGGCTGGCGGATTCCCGTCCGCTCGCGCCGGGGGCCGTGGCCAGCAGCCAGATCGCCGCCCCGCTGATCAGGAAGGCGAGGACGTAGGCGATGAGGAAGGCGTTGCGGCGGCGGTCCTCGGACCAGCCGGCGAACCAACGCGCCGGGCCGCGTGGGTCGGCTTCATGCGCTTCGTCGGCGGCGGGCGTGTCCGTCATGCGGCGCCAGCTTCCGCCAACTGTGGCTCGATATCAACAGCAGAGTTGCCGGAATGTGTCACTGGCCGCCACAGCGCCGCCAGCGCCGCCTCGACCTCCCCCGGCGTCTCCAGCCGGCACAGCCGCGCCTTGGCCCCGCGCCGCTCACCCGGATCGACCGGCCAAGGGGCCTGTTCGATGTACCAGCCGAGGTGCTTGCGGAACATCTTCAGGCCCAGCGGCAGGCCATAGAAGCCAACCGAGGCGCGCAGGTGTTCGATGACGATAGCCTGCCGCTCTTCCCGGTCGGGCTCGCGCAGCACCGTCCCGTCGGCCAGCGCCCGCTCGAGGTGGGCCGCCAGCCACGGCCGCCCGTAGACGCCGCGACCCAGCATCAGGGCGTCGGCCCCCGACTGCGCCAGCGCCGCCCGCGCGTCGTCGGCCGTCAGGATGTCGCCGTTGACGATCACCGGGATCGACACCGCCCCCTTCACCTCTCCGACCGCCGCCCAGTCGGCGCGGCCGGTGTAGAACTGCTGGCGCGTGCGGCCGTGCACCGTGACCGCCTTCACCCCGATCTGCTCCGCCCGCCGGGCCAGCTCCGCCGCGTTGCGGCTGGCCTCGTCCCAGCCGAGGCGCATCTTCACCGTCACCGGCCGCGAGGTCGCCGCGACCGCCGCCTCCATCAGCCGGCAGGCCAGGTCGGGCGTGCGCATCAGGGCCGAGCCGCAGGCCGCCGCCGCCACCTCCTTGGCCGGGCAGCCGAAGTTGAGATCGACGATGTCGGCGCCGGCCTTCTCGGCCATGCGCGCCCCCTCGGCCATGGCTCCCGGATCGCGCCCGACCAGCTGGATCACGGTCAGCGGCAGGCCCTCGCCGACCGCCGCGCGCCGCACCACGTCGGGACGCGCCCGGGCCAGCTCGGCGGCGGCGACCATCTCGGTGGCGACATAGGCCGCCCCCAGCCGGCTGGCGAGCAGGCGGAACGGCAGGTCGGTGATGCCGGTCATGGGCGCGGTGAGCACCCGCCCGGGCACCCACACGTCGCCGATCTGCAGTCCTGCGTTCATCCGCCCTTACCGCCGCCAGACGGGCCTCTCGTCAAGCATGACGGCGGCGATTAGAAGGCCGGCATGGCTTCTCCCCTCCCCGCCTTCGCCGCCGTGGTCGTCGCCGCCGGCTCCGGCTCGCGCGCCGGCGGGGCCAAGCAGTGGCGGCTGCTGGGCGGCAAGCCGGTGATCCGCTGGTCCGTCGAGGCTCTGCTGCTGGCCGGGGCCGGGGAGCTCGTGGTGGTGATTCCGACCGGTGCGGAGGCCGAGCTCGAGGCCGCCCTCCGCGGCCTGTCCGGCTGGCGCGCCGTCTGCGGCGGGGCCAGCCGCGCCGACTCGGTGCGCAACGGCCTCGCCGCGCTCGGCGACCCCGACTCCCGGCCCGTCCTGGTCCACGACGCCGCCCGCCCCCTGCTGGGCCGCGACGTCATCGCCCGCTGTCTCACGGCGCTCGAAGAGGCCGACGGCGCCCTGCCCGCCCTGCCGGTGGCCGACAGCCTGCGCCGCGCCGCCGACGGTCTCGTCGCCGACCCGGTCGAGCGTGCCGGCCTGTGGCGCGCCCAGACCCCGCAGGCCTTCCGGCTGAAGACCCTGGTCGACGCCTATGCGGCCTGGCCCGCGGGCGAAGCCGCCACCGACGAGGCGACGGTCGTCCAGCGCGCCGGCGGCCGCGTTCGCGTCGTCGACGGCGACCCCCGCCTGATGAAGCTGACCTTTCCCGAGGATTTCGCCATGGCCGAGGCCCTGATCCCCCGCCAGACCCGCGTCGGCTCGGGATTCGACGTGCACCGTTGGGGTCCCGGCGACGCGGTCTGGCTGTGCGGCGTCGAGATCGCCCACGACCGGACCCTGATCGGCCACTCCGACGCCGACGCCGGCCTGCACGCCCTCACCGACGCCATCCTCGGGGCCATGGGCGACGGCGACATCGGCGACCATTTCCCGCCCACCGACCCGCAGTGGAAGGGCGCCGCCTCGGACCGCTTCCTGACCCATGCGGTGGAGCGCCTGCACGCCCGCGGCGGCCGGCTGGTCAACGTCGACGTCACCCTGATCTGCGAGCGCCCGAAGGTGAAGCCGCACCGGCAGGCCATGCGGGAGCGTCTGGCGGCCCTGCTGGCGCTGCCGCTCGACGCCGTCAGCGTCAAGGCGACCACGACCGAGAGGCTGGGCTTCACCGGCCGCGGCGAGGGGCTGGCGGCCCAGGCGGTGGCGACGGTCGAACTTCCCGTGGCCTAGTAGGGCCGCTCGGGCGGCGGGAACCAGCCGCGCCACAGGGCTCCGAACAGGTTGACGTAGTCGTCGGTCCACGGCCGCACGCCGGTGCGCTGCGGCGCCTTCCAGCGAGCGTCGGCGCGGAAGTCGGCCAGCGCCGCCTCGCTGCGACCCAGGATCACCACCTCGGTCGAGGCCTCGGCCATCTCCGGCGTGGCGTCGGTCTCGTAGTAGATCTGGTGCAGCGCCGGCACGCCCAGCGCCTGGGCCGCGGCGACGGCCGGCAGGGTGATTTCGAGATTGCGGTTCGACAGGTGCAGCAGCACCACCCCGTTCGGCTTCAGCAGACGCAGATAGCCGGCCACGGCCTCCTCGGTCAGCAGGTGCGTCGGCACGGCGTCCGAGGAGAAGGCGTCGATGATCAGCAGGTCGTAGCTGCCGGCCGGCTGCTTCTCCAGCGTCAGTCGGGCGTCCCCCAGCACCGTGTCGACGGGCCCCTCGGCGCAGTCGGAGATGTAGCTGAACCACTGCGGGTCGCGCGACAGCTCGTCGACCATGGGGTCGATCTCGAAGAAGGTCATGCGGTCCTCGGGCCGCTTGTAGGCGGCCATCGCTCCCGAGCCCTGCCCGACCACGCCGATCCGCGCCGGCCCGCGCCGCTGCACCATCAACGCCGACTGCCCGATCGGCGTGGCGACGTTGTAGTACAGCGTCGGCGCGCACTGGTTCAGTTCGTTGCGCGCCTGCGCCCCGTGCAGGGTGGTGCCGTGCATCAGCACGTGCACGTCGCCCCCCATGCGCGGGTCGGGGGCGTTGGCCACCCGCATGACGCCGAAGAAACTGCGCCCCGAATAGCTCCAGTCGTAGCCGCGCGCGATCCACTGCGCCGACAGGGTGATCATCACCAGCACGGCGGTGAAGGCCAGCGCCCGGTCGCGGACCAGGAAGGCGCAGATCGCCGCCGGGATGAGCATGATCATGGCCAGCTGGCCCATGCCGGCCGGGAAGATCTCGTAGAAGCGGCCGCGCGCCGCGTCGTTGGCGTTCAGCCACAGCGACAGCAGCACCGGCGACAGGGCGACCACGCCGGCGACCAGCAGCAGCGCGACCTGCCCCCGGCTCAGCGGCCCGCGGCCCCACGGCCGGGCCAGCCCGACCAGCACCAGCACCAGCGGATACTCCCAGACCATGTTGAAGATCACCGGGGCCAGCAGGGCGGTGAAGGCCCCGCCGACCACGCCGCCGACCGACAGCAGCAGGTAGAACTCCGTCAGCCGGTCCGGCGCCGGCCGCCGCGCCGCCAGCAACTGGTGGCACATCAGCGCCGCGAAGAAGAAGGCCAGCAGGTGGATGCCGAAGGCCATGCCCCAGTTGGCCGAGCGGAAGGCCACGATCAGCACCACCACCGCCCCGACCGCGCCCTGGATGACGAGGGTGATCGGCAGCGGGATCCACGGCCGGGTCTGGAAGGCGATGACGAAGGTCAGCAGGTACAGCGCCAGCGGGATAACCCACAGGAAGGGCGCCGAGGCCACGTCGGTCGACAGGTGGGCGGTGACCCCGAGCATCAGGCTGGACGGCGCGGCGGCGAGCAGGACCAGAATCCCCTTCTCGCGCCACGACATCGGCGCCGAACGGGCCAGCGGGGCGGGCTCGGCGCGATCGACGCGACGGCGCCAGACGACGAAGGCCAGCACCACCACCATCAGCACGAAGGCCGCGTAGCCGCCGCTCCAGCCCCAGCGCTGGCCCGACAGCGTCGCCAGCGGCTCGATCAGCGCCGGATAGGACAGCAGCGCCAGGAAGCTGCCGAGGTTGGAGGCGGCGTAGAGCACGTAGGGATTCTGGCCGTCGGCGTGGCCCGCCCGCACCCGCGCGTACCAGGCCTGCAGCAGCGGAGCCGTGGCCGACAGCACCGCGAAGGGCGCGCCGACCGACAGCGTCAGCGTGGCCAGCAGCCACAGGATCGGCGCGGCCGGATCGGGCTCCCCGGTCAGCCCGCTGACCTGCAGCGGCAGGAACAGGGCCGCGACCGCCAGCAGCGCCAGGTGCACGCCGACCTGGGCCTTGATCGAGCCGATGCGCTGCAGCAGGTGGGCGTAGCCGTAGCCGGCCAGAAGCGCGGCCTGGAAGAAGACCATGGCCGTGTTCCACACCGCCGGCGATCCGCCCAGCATCGGCAGGATCAGCTTGGTCACCATCGGCTGGACCACGAAGACCAGCGAGGCCGAGGTGAAGATGGCGACGGCGAACAGGATCAGCGTCAGCCGGTCGGCGGGCGCCGCGGGCGCCGTGTCCATGGTGGTCTCGCTCATGCCCGCCCCGTATGATGCCGCCGACCCGGCGCGGCAGGAGCCTAGCGTGACTCGCCCCCGGTGCGGAAAGGGCTCTCCATGTTCTCCTACGACATCCAGGCGCTGGCCCGACGCGTGGTGGAGGAAGCCGCCGCGCGCGGCGTGACCGTCGCCTGCGCCGAAAGCTGCACCGGCGGCCTGGTCGCCGGCGCCATCACCGCCGTGCCCGGCTCCTCCGTCGCCCTGGACCGCGGCTTCGTCACCTACAGCAACGCCGCCAAGACCGGGATGCTGGGCGTCCCGGCCGATCTCATCGACGCGCACGGCGCGGTGTCCGAGCCCGTCGCCCGCGCGATGGCCGAGGGGGCGCTACGCCATTCCGACGCCGGCGTCTCGGTGGCCGTCACCGGCGTCGCCGGCCCCGGCGGCGGCTCCCCCGAGAAGCCCGTCGGCCTGGTGCATTTCGCCGCCGCCGGCCCGGCCGGACTCATCCATGTCGAGCACCGCTTCGGCGACATCGGCCGCGACGCGGTGCGGCTGGAGAGCGTGCGCACCGCCCTGGGCCTGCTGCTCGACCGGATCGGCGCATGATCGTCGACGCGCGCGGCCACCGCTGCCCGACCCCCAGCCTCAAGCTTCAGAAGGCGATCCGCACGGCCCCGGCGGGGACGCGGCTGACCCTGCTGGCCACCGACCCCATGGCGCGCATCGACGTGCCGTTCCTGATGGCCGACCTCGGCGGCCGCGTCGTCTCCGTCGGGGAGGCCGACGGGGTGCTGTCTATCGTGGTCGAGACGCCCGTCGCTCCGACAGGCTGACCACGGTCTCCGAACCCCCCGTGGCATCGAGGTCGGGCGCTCCCCTGGACCGCGCGAGGATCTCCATTTCGGTCGCGAAGGCCCCGCCGTAGAAGATGGCGTTGACGTTCCACGACAGCCAGATCAGCAGCACCACCACGGCGCCGACCGAGCCGTAGGTCGCGCCCAGCGGCGCGATCTGCTCGACGTAGATGGCGCACAGCCACGACGAGACGGTCGAGAAGATCGTGGCGATCACCCCGCCCACGATGGCCGGGGCCCAGGCCACCGGCGTGCGGTGGGACATGGCGTAGCGGTACAGCAGGGTCAGGCCGACCGCCAGGCCCAGCGCCGGCCACAGGCCGTTGGCCGGCAGCCCGCCGGCGGCCTCGCCGGGACCCGCGTGCTTGAGCAGGCGCGAGGTGACCACCGCGCCCGAGACCACGGTGAACAGGGCGAAGGCGAACAGGGCGACGAAGAAGGCCAGCAGGTTGAAGCGGAAGAAGCCGTGCGGCTCGGTCTCGTCGTGGATCAGGTTCAGCCCCGCCAGCAGGGCCTTGAAGCCGCGGTGCGCGGCGTAGCCGCCGATCACCAGGGCGAGGAAGCTCTGGGTCGACACCGTGCTCGCCGAGGCGTTGGCCAGACGGCCGATCTCCTGCAGGAAGATGGCGCGGGCGGCGTAGGGCATGACGTCGGCGAGGGCCGCGGCCTGCTCGCTGACCTGGCCGATGCTCAGCACCGCCTTGTAGAAGCCGATCAGGATGGCGATGGCGGGGAACACCGCCAGCAGGGCGAAGAACGACACCCCGCCCGTGTAAAGCATGACGTCGCGGCCCCAGCTGCGCGCGAAGGCCTTGACGGCCAGCCGGCCCCACAGCGCCGGCGTCGCCCAGCGTGTGGCGGCGCCCCGTTCGGATTCTGCGTTCAACCCGGTTCCCCAACCGTCCCGACAGGCGCCCTCCTTAACCCATTTCCTTCGCGAAGGAACCGCACGACTGCGCGAGGCGGGGGACAAACCGCGGCGGGCCGTTGCCTCGCGGCGGGGCGTCTCGCTATGGTCGCCGGCCATGAAGACCGCCCCGGGGCTGGGGGCGGCCGGAGATTCCGCATCTTGGCTTCCGACCCGCGAATCCTGGTCGTCGCGCCCGACGACGGCCTGATCGGCCCCCTGTGCCAGGGGCTGGACGCCCTCGGCTGGCGCACGGTGACGGCCCGGTCGCTGGCCGGGGCGGTGCAGGTGCTGATCGACTGGCCGCTGGAGGCCGTGGTCCTTGACGCCCGGATGACCGACGCCGAGGCCGGGGTGGCCGCGCTGCGCCAGACCGTCGCTCCGCGCCGTCTGCCGGTGCTGGCCGTCGGACCGGACACGGCCGGCTGGGAGTCGGGCCTTGCCGACATCGCCATGTCCGCCCCGCCCCACGCCGCCCAGGCCGCCCTGCGTCTGGAGCATCTGGTCCGCGCCGCCGTCGCCGAGGAAGAGGTCAGCCTGCGCGAGGCCACCTTCCTCGCCCGCGGCGAGCCCCTGCCCCTGCCCGAGCCGGACGACGCCCCGCTGCGCGTGCTCGCCGCCGGCAAGCCGGACCGCCGCTTCATCGCCCTGTCCAACGCCCTGGCCGCCCAGGGCTGCGAGGTGGTGGCCGCGCCGACGCCCTACACCGCCTTCGACTACCTGCACGAACGCCCGTTCGACGCCGCCGTGCTGTGGGGCGCCGAGGACCACGCCCCGGCCCTGTCCATCGCCTCGGGCATGAAGCGCAACACCCGCCTCTACCACATCCCGGCGGTGCTCTACCTGCGCGGCTCGGGCGAGATAAATCTGGCCGAGCTCTACAACCGGGGCTTCGCCGACGTGGCCGCCGCCGACGCTCCCGAGGAGGAGACCGCCGAGCGCGTCGCCGCCCTCGCCCGCGCCCACCGCCGCCACGTCGCCATCCGACGCACCCTCGAGGGCGCGCGCGGCTCCGGCCTGACCGACCCCGCCACCGGCCTGTTCACCCCCGAACTGTTCGCCGCCCACCTCGCCCGCGTCGCCGAGGGCGCGCGGCTGCGCCGGCGGCCGCTGTCCGTGGCCGTGCTCCGCGTCGCCGAGACGGAGGCGGTGGCCACGGCCCGCGCCGGCGGCTGGCTCGACCGCGCCCTGCCGCAGATCGGGGCCATGGTGTCGCGCCTGATCCGCACCGAGGACACCGCCGCCCGCCTGTCGGCCGACGTTTTCGCCCTCGCCCTGCCCGCCACCCGCGGCCCCGCCGCCCGCATCGCCGCCGACCGCATCGCCGCGGTGATCGGCTGCACCGCCTTCGACGCCGGCCCCGACCACCCGCCCTTCGTGGTGGAGTTCGAGGTCGGCGTGGCCGAGATCGGGCCCGAGGAATCCCCGGCCCAGGTGCTCGAGCGCGCCTCCCGGGACATCGCCGCCCGCTAATTTGACAACTTTAGTTGTCTAATGCAGGGTTCGGAACATGACGGCCCGGCCCTCCGCCCTGCTCGACGATCTGGACGCCGCCCATCTGGCGCTGGCGCCGATCCGTCGGCGCATCCTCGCCGGCCTCGCCGAGCCGGCGTCGGCGGCCGGTCTGGCCGACCGGCTGAACATGCCGCGGCAGAAGATCGGCTATCACCTCCGCGCCCTCGAGGCCGCCGGCCTCGTCCGCCCCGCCGGCGAGCGGCGCAAGCGCGGCTTCGTCGAGAAGCTGTTCGTCGCCGCCGGCGCCTATGTCCTCGACCCGACCCTGCTGCAGCCGCCGGCCGACCCGGAGGCGGTCGAGGCGCAGGACCGCCACGCGGCCGACCACCTCATCGCCGCCGCCTCGACCCTGGTCCGCGACGTCGCCCGCATGCGCGAGGCCGCCGCCGCCGAGGGCGCGCGCCTGCTCACCCTGACCGTCGAGGCCGAGGTGAGCTTCGCCGCGCCATCCGATTTCGACGCCTTCTCCGACGAGGTGGCCGACGCCGTCGCCGCCCTCGCCCGCAAGTATTCGGCCCCCTCCGGCCGTCGCTTCCGCCTCACCGCCACCGCCCATCCCGCCGGCAAACGGCCTGCGCCCGTGAAGAACTGAGGATCGCCATGACCGAAGCCGCCGACACCCTCATGGAGGACCACGTCCTCGTCGAGGTCACCGTGCCCGCCCCCGCCGATCTCGTCTGGGACGCCCTGCGCGATCCCGCAAAGATCAGGGACTGGTTCGGCTGGGAGACCGATGGGCTGAAGGACGAGATCGACTTCATCTTCGTCACCCACGCCCGCGCCGACGAAGCCACGCGCACCGTGGTCTTCGAGGGCGTCAACGACCGCTACGAGGTCGAGGCCCGCGGCGACCACAGCGTGGTCCGGGTCGTGCGCTCCGCCCCCGTGGGCAGCTGGACCGATGTCTTCGACGGCATGATCGAGGGGTGGATTTCCTTCACCTGGCAGCTGGCCTTCGCCTTCGCCCGCCACGGCCTCGCTCCCCGCCGCACCCTGTTCTTCTCCGGCCCGCCGCGCGCCGACCGGCTGGGCCGCAGCCTCCTCGGCCTCCACGCCGCCCCCGCCGCCGGCGAGCCGTGGTCGGGGCCGCTGGGGCCTGAATCCGACGCCGCCGGCGAGGTCTGGTTCACCGCCCGCCACCAGACCGGCGTCTCCGTCGACGCCTGGGGCGACGGCCTGCTGATCGTCGTCGACCAGCCGCCGACGGAGAAGAAGCCGCGCGGCTTCGTCATGCTGACCCTGACGACCTACGGCCTGTCGGACGATGCGCTCGCCGACCTCAAGGCCCGTTGGCAGCCTTGGTGGGACGAGCGATTCGAAACGGCCGCACCGGGCTGCTAGGCGGCCCCCGCCACCCGCGCCAGATCGGCGGTGATGCGCTCGGCCACCTTCAGCCGGTCTTCCGGCGTGTCCCAGTCGCCCTTGACCACGATCTTCTGGTCCGAGCGGATCTTCCAGAACGCATGGTTCTTCTGGATCAGGCCGACCAGGCCCATCGGGTTCGGGAAGGTGTTGTCGCGCAGGGTCAGCACGGCGCCCTTGGGCCCGACGTCGATGCGTTCGATGCAGGCCGTCTTGCAGTTGGCCTTGATGCCAACGATCCGCAGCAGCTGCTTCGCCTCGTCCGGCAGCGGCCCGAAGCGGTCGATCAGCTCCGCCGCCAGCGCCTCGCGGCTCTCCGAGTTCTCCGCGTCCGAAAGTCGCCGGTAGAGGCTAAGACGGACGTTGAGGTCCGGGACGTAATCCTCTGGAATCAATACCGCCGCGCCGACGTTGATCGCCGGAGACCAGCCGCGGTCAACCTCGGCCCCCTCGCCTTCCGCCTTCAGGCTGGCGACGGCGTCCTCCAGCATCTGCTGGTACAGCTCCACGCCCACCTCGCGGATGTGGCCCGACTGCTCGTCGCCCAGCAGGTTGCCGCCGCCGCGCTGGTCGAGGTCGTGGCTGGCCAGCTGGAAGCCGGCCCCGAGGTTGTCGAGCGACTGCAGCACCTGCAGCCGCCGCTCGGCCGACAGGCTCATCGGCTTCTCCGGCGGCGTGGTCAGGTAGGCGAAGGCCCGCGCCTTGGCCCGGCCGACCCGGCCGCGGATCTGGTACAGCTGGGCCAGGCCGAACATGTCGGCGCGGTGTACGATCAGGGTGTTGGCGGTGGGGATGTCGAGGCCGCTCTCCACGATCGTGGTCGACACCAGCACGTCGTACTGGCCATCGTAGAAGGCGCTCATCACGTCTTCCAGCTGGGTCGGGCTCATCTGCCCGTGGCCGACGACGAACTTCACCTCGGGGACCTGCTCGCGCAGGAAGCGCTCGATGTCCGGCAAGTCCTTCAGCCGCGGCGCGACATAATAGGCCTGGCCGCCGCGGTACTTCTCCCGCAGCAGGGCCTCGCGCACCAGCACCGGGTCCCACGGGGTGACGTAGGTCCGTACCGCCAGTCGATCCACCGGCGGCGTGGCGATGATCGACATCTCGCGGATGCCCGACAGCGCCATCTGCAGGGTGCGCGGGATCGGCGTCGCCGTCAGGGTGAGCAGGTGCACGTCGGCGCGCAGGGTCTTCAGCTTCTCCTTGTGCTTGACCCCGAAGTGCTGCTCCTCGTCGACGATCACCAGGCCGAGGTCCTTGAACCCGACCTGCTCGCTCAGCACCGCATGCGTGCCGACGACGATCTCGAACGAGCCGTCCTTCAGCCCCGCGCGTGTCTCCGCCGCCTCCTTCGCCGTCACCATGCGCGACAGGTGACGCACCTTGACCGGCCAGCCGGCGAAGCGCTCGCTGAAGGTCTTGAAGTGCTGCCGCGCCAGAAGGGTGGTCGGGCAGACCACCGCCACCTGCTGGCCGCTCATCGCCACCACGAAGGCCGCTCGCAGCGCCACCTCGGTCTTGCCGAAGCCGACGTCGCCGCAGATCAGCCGGTCCATCGGCGTGCCCTTGCCGAGATCCTCCAGCACGTCGGCGATGGCGTTCAGCTGGTCGTCCGTCTCCTCGTAGGGGAAGCGGGCGCAGAACTCGTCGAACAGGCCGTGCGGCGGCTCCACCGCGTCGGTCCGGCGCAGCGCCCGCTTGGCGGCCAGGGCGATCAGCCCCTCGGCCATCGCGCGGAGGCGTTCCTTGGCCCTGGCCTTTCTCGACTGCCACGCCGCCCCGCCCAGCCGGTCCAGCTGCACCCCCTCGGCGTCGGTCCCGTAGCGGGTCAGCAGGTCGATGTTCTCGACCGGCAGGTACAGCTTGCTGTCGCCGGCGTAGAGCAGCTCAAGGCAGTCGTGCGGCGCCTCCTGGATCTCCAGCGTCTTCAGCCCCTCGTAGCGGCCGATGCCATGATCGAGGTGGACCACCAGGTCGCCGGTGGTGAGGGCCGAGGCCTCGGCGAGGAAGTTCGACGCCCGTCGCTTCTTCCGCGGTCGCGCCAGCCGGTCGCCGAGGATGTCGGTCTCGGAGATGACCGCGATGTCGTCGGTCTCGAAGCCGTGCTCCACCGGCAGAACGCCGCGCAGGAACAGCCCTTCCGGGGCCGCCTGCACATCGGCCCAGTCGCGCACCGCCACCACGTGCTCCAGCCCGTGGTCGGCCAGCATCGAGGCCAGCCGGTCGGACGAGCCCTCGGTCCACGAGGCGAACAGCACCCGCCGCCCGCCCGCCTTCACCGCCTCGGCGTGGCGCGCCACCGCCTCGAACAGGTTCACGCTGTCCTGCGCCCGCTCGGCGGCGAAGGTGCGACCCAGCCGCCCGCCGGCGTCCTCGCCCTCGCCGTGGAAGGGCGAGAAGCGGCGGACGTCGCGACCGGCCAGGGTCGAATTCCAGTCCGCCTCGGGCAGGTACAGCCGCTCCGGCGGCAAGGCGCGATAGGCGGTCCCGCCCTTGCCCTGCGCCGCCTCGCGCCGCGCCTCGAAGGCGTCCGCGGTCAGGCTCCAGCGCTCGGCCCGCGCCGCGTCGGCCTGGTTGTCGAGGAAGACCTTCGCGTCCTCGGGCAGGTAGTCGAACAGCGTCTCCAGCCGGGCGTAGAGCAGCGGCAGCCAGTGCTCCATGCCCTGCCGCCGCGCGCCCTCGCTGACCGCCGCGTACATCGGGTCGTCGCCCGGCGCCCCGAACAGGTTCAGATAGCCGGTGCGGAAGCGGGAGATGCTCTCGGCGTCCAGCAGCGCCTCGGACACCGGGGCCAGCGAGACCGTGGTCAGCTGGCCGGTCGAGCGCTGGGTGCCCGGGTCGAAGGTGCGGATCGACTCCAGCTCCGAGCCGAACATGTCGAGCCGCACCGGCTCCTCGAAGCCCGGCGGGAAGACGTCGACCACCCCGCCGCGCACCGCGAACTCGCCCCGCTCCGACACCGTCGAGGCGCGCATGTAGCCGTTGGCCGCGAAATACCGCTCCAGCGCCGCCGTATCGAGGTCCAGCCCGACCGTGGTCTCGAAGCCCGCGCCGCAGGTCACCTCGCGCGGCGGGGTGCGCTGCATGGCGGCGCTGACCGTGGCGACCACCAGCAACGGACGGCTGTCGCCGGCTTCCCGTCGCGCCAGGGCGGTCAGGGCCGCCATGCGCTGCGCCGAGACCGAGGAGGTCGGGCTCAGACGGTCGTAGGGCAGGCAGTCCCACGCCGGAAACTCCAGCACCTCCATGTCGCCGGCGAAGAAGCGGAAGGCCTGGACGAACTCGCCCATGCGCGCGAAGTCCCGGGCCACGAACAGGCCGACGCCGCCGTCCGCCTTCAGCCGCCCGGCCACCGTCAGGGCGTCCAGCCCCTCCGGCGCGCCGCCCAGAGTGCGATCGTCCCGCTTCGGCGTCGAACCATCCATCAGCCGGCCCCCTTCGCCACCTCGGCGGCGACGTGTTCGGCCATGAAGGCGCGGATCTTCTGCATCACGGGCCCGTCGTGCTCCGGGGGTGTGGGGGCGGTCTGGATGATCCAGGCGTAGAGAGCGTGGTCGTCGTCCTGCATCAGCAGGGCCTCGAAGGCGTCCAGTTCCGCGTCGTCGAGCGTGGGCCCGACCTGTTCGGCGAACGGTCCCAGCACCAGGTCGGCCTCGCGGAAGCCGCGCCGCCACGCCCGGAAGACGATGCGACCCAGCCGGGCCTGTCGGGTCTCGTTCGCACGCGCGTTCGTATCGGCCACAAGAATCCTTGCCCGTCGGATCAGGTCAAAAGCGCGCTCGAGCAGCGAGCCGCCGCGCGGCGAGCGTTAGCGCACTTCAATGTCGCGCCGCAGATAGCGTTCCAGCGGCCGTTTCGCCAGCTATGCTGCGCCGTATGCGGCCGCAGATTCTCTTTCCGCTGTTCGCCGGCGTCGAGACGCTGAAGGGCGTCGGCCCGCGCGTGCTGCCGCTCGTCCAGAAACTGGCCGGGCCGCTGGTCCGCGACCTGTTGTTCCTCGCCCCCTCGGGCGTGGTCGTGCGCCGGGCCATGACCGCCGCCGACGCCGTCGAGGGCCTGACCGGCCAGTTCGAGGTGCTGGTCGACCGCCTGATCGTGCCGCACAAGCCCGGCGCCCCGATCAAGGTGCGCGCCTCCGACGACACCGGCTTCGTCCATCTGATCTGGTTCGGCGGCTCGGCCCAGCACATCGAGCGCCTGCTGCCCAAGGGCCAGAAGCGCATCGTCTCCGGCAAGGTCGAGCGCTTCAACAACGAGGTGCAGATCATCCACCCCGACGTGTTCCGCCCCGAGGAGGCCGGCGACATCGCCGCCGTCGAGCCGGTCTACCCCGCCACCCAGGGCCTGTCGTCGCGGCAGGTGCGCAAGCTGGTCCAGACCGCCCTGCCCCACGCCCCGGACCTGCCCGAATGGCAGGATCCCGCCTGGCTGGCCAGACGTCGCTGGCCCGGCTGGCGCGCCGCCCTGGGTCAGTTGCACGCCCCCGCCGGCGAGCCCGACCTCGAGCCCGACGCCCCCGCCCGCCAGCGCCTCGCCTGGGACGAGCTGTTCGCCCATCAGCTGGCCCTGGCCCGTCGCCGTCGCGCCCGCCAGATCACCCCCGCGCCGGTGATCCGCCCCGGCGAGCCGTCGGAACGCCTCCTCGCCGCCCTGCCCTTCGCCCTCACCGGCGCCCAGGCCCGGGCCGTCGAAGAAATCCGCCGCGACCTCGCCTCGGGCGAACAGATGGGCCGGCTGCTGCAGGGGGACGTCGGCTCGGGCAAGACGGCCGTCGCCGCCCTGGCCCTGGCCGACGCCGCCGCCTCCGGCTTCCAGGCGGCGCTCATGGCTCCCACCGAAATCCTCGCCCGCCAGCATTTCCAGCGCCTCTCGCCCATGCTCGAAGCCGCCGGCGTGCCGACCGTCCTGCTCACCGGCCGCGACACCCCCGCCGAGCGCCGCCCGCGGCTCGCCGCCCTGGCCTCCGGCGAGGCGAAGGTCGCCATCGGCACCCACGCCCTGTTCCAGGACGCCGTCCGCTTCGACCGGCTGGGCCTGGCGGTCATCGACGAGCAGCACCGCTTCGGCGTCAACGAGCGCCAGCGGCTGCAGGCCAAGGGCGACCCGCGCACCGGCGGCGTCCACCTGCTGACCATGTCGGCCACCCCCATCCCGCGCACGCTCGAACTGACCCAGTACGGCGAGCTCGAGGTCTCGCGCCTGACCGAGAAGCCGCCGGGCCGCACGCCCGTGACCACGGCCGTCCTGCCGCTGGCGCGCATCGGCGAGGTCGCCAGACGCCTCAAGGCGGTATTGGACGGCGGCGCCCAGGCCTACTGGATCTGCCCGCTGGTCGCCGAGAGCGAGGCCTCCGACCTCGCCGCCGCCGAGGCCCGCGCCGCCGACTTGCGCCGCATTCTCGGCGTCGAGGTCGGCCTCGCCCACGGCCAGATGCCGGGGCCCGAGCGCGAGGCGGTGATGGCCGACTTCGCCGACGGCCGCACCCCCCTGCTGGTCGCCACGACCGTGGTCGAGGTCGGCGTCGACGTCCCCAACGCCTCGATCATGGTCGTCGAGCACGCCGACCGCTTCGGCCTCGCCCAGCTGCATCAGCTGCGCGGCCGGGTCGGCCGGGGGACCGCCGCCAGCACCTGCCTGCTGCTCTACGGCGGCGGCGACGAGGGCCTCGGCGAGACCGCCCGCATCCGCCTCGAGACCCTGCGCCGCACCGAGGACGGCTTCGAGATCGCGGAGGAGGACTTCCGCCTGCGCGGCGGCGGCGACCCGCTGGGTCTGAAGCAGAGCGGCTTCCCCGCCTACCGCTTCGCCGACCCCATCCGCCACCGGGAGCTGCTGCTCGCCGCCGCCGACGACGCTCGACTCGTGCTCGGGCGCGACCCGGACCTGACCACGCCCCGCGGCGAGGCGGTCAGGGTGCTGGAGGCCCTGTTCGACTGGCGCAACGACCGTCCGGGGATCGACTAGCGTGGTGATCGGCTGAACGTTGATCGTCGGCAGGGAACGGCTATGCTTCCAGAATGAGCCAGGACCTGCGGGATTCACTGAAGATCTTGGGCAGCGTGATCGCCTTCGCCGCGGTCTTCTGGCTTGCGTTCCGCTTCGACCCTATACGGGAGATTGCCGGGGAGACGCCGACCGTGCTGTGGGCGGCGGTCGCGGTCGCCGGTCTTCTGAACCTCGGCCGGGTGGCTTGGGGACTGTGGACCCGCCGGGACCGAGGGGCTGGCTGACCAACACCTCGCGTTGCCGAACCGGACCGCTCACCGGCTCCGCCACGCCCCCAGCCGCGTCTGCACATCGGCTTCAAGGTCGCCGTAGAACAGGTTGTACGGCCGGGACTTTCTCCGATCCGCCCAGCTCCCGCCCGCGCGGAAGGACTCCGAACCGGGCTCGCTGTGACGGAGCAGACCGTCGCGGCAGCGGGTCGCCACCTCGCGGGCCATCAGGGCCGGGTGCGCGCCCCATTCCAGGCCGGTGGCGTTGGTCGCCCCCCGGTGCGCCCGCGCCTCGACCGGGGCCGTGTCGGTCGAGCCCGTGACCGGGTTGACGCACAGCGCCAGCCGATCCTCCAGCTCCACCAGCCGGCCTCGCTCGTCCCACACCAGCGCCCGCCGCAGCCGCCGCCGCGCCGCGCCGTCGTTGCCCTCGCCGACCGGCGAGAAGGCCACCACGCAACCGGCTTCGTCGCGCCGCCGGCAGGCCGGGACCGCCGGCGACAGGCCGTCCGCGGCGACGACCACATCCATCAGATAGACTGCGGCCAGCCGGCTTCTCAGCGCCGGGTCGGTCGCCACCCGCTCGCGGACCAGCCGCTCGACCAGCTCGCCGCCCTGCTCGACCCCGGCCAGCACCAGCGGCCCCTCCGGATGCCGCGTCAGCCACGCCGCGAAGGCCGCCTCGACGTCCCGGTAGGCGAAGGCGCGGGCGTCGCGGGCGTCCTCGCGCAGCGTCAGCCGGGTGTAGAGGCTGGCCTGGCGGTAGCGCGGCGCGCTGACCGATCCGGCCCGCGCGAACGGCCCGGCGTAGTTCGGGATCACCACCCGCCGCAGCCAGTCCTCGCCGTTCGGCGTGCCCACCGGCCCGTTCCAGTGCGGCCCGCCCTCGTAGGTGGTCGAGTGCACGAAGAACACCGCCGCCTCGCCCGCGCCCGGCGCCCGCGCGTCGCGCAGCACCCACGCCGACGGCCTGGTGTAGTCCGGCGCGGGCGGCGGCGCATAGGTCTGGAAGGGCACCTGCGGATCCAGTCCGGCGCGCAGGATGTCGCCGCGCCAAACCGCCGTGGCGGCGGTCAGCAGGAACACCAGGGCGAAGCCGGACCAGCCGATCCACTGCCTCGGGGTCAGCCGCGGCAACCTCACCGGTAGGGGTCCGCCTGCATCAGGAAGTCCTGCACATAGCGCCGGACCCCCTCCTCCAGCGGCGTCGACTGGCCCGGATAGCCCGCCGCCCGCACCCGCTCCATGCGCGCCTCGGTGAAGTACTGGTACTTGTCGCGAATGCTCTCCGGGGTATCGACGTATTCGACCTGCGGAGTCTTGCCCGCCGCCGCGAAGGTGGCGTTGGCGAGGTCCAGGAACGACCGGGCCCGCCCCGAGCCGGCGTTGAACACCCCCGACACCGCCGGCGTCTCCAGCAGCCAGTCGACGATGTCGACCACGTCGTCGACGAAGACGAAGTCGCGCAGCTGGCCGCCGTCCGGATAGTTCGGGTTGTGCGAGCGGAACAGGGTCACCGTCTCGCCCGCCGCCACCTTCGGCCAGATCTGCGCCACGACCGACTTCATGCCGCCCTTGTGGTATTCGTTCGGCCCGTAGACGTTGAAGAACTTCAGCCCCGCCCACTGGCGCGGCGCATGCCCCTCGTCGGCCTGTTTCGCCGCATACTGGTCGAACAGGTATTTCGAGTAGCCGTAGGCGTTTAGCGGCCTGAGTTGAGACAGCGACTCCAGATCGTCGGCATCCCCGAACCCTTTCTCGCCGTCGCCATAGGTGGCTGCCGAAGAGGCGTAGACCAGCCGCGCGTCGCGCAGGGCGCACCAGTCCCACAGGTCGCGCGACAGGCTGAAATTGGTGCGCAGGATCAGGTCCGCGTCCGGCTCCGTCGTCGACGAGATCGCCCCCATGTGGACCACGGCCTCGACCCGCTCCGCATGCCGCTCCAGCCGCTCGAACATCTCCTCCGGCTGCCAGAAGTCGGCGATGCCGTGCTTGGCGATGTTCTTCCACTTGCCGGACGCCGCGTCCTCCAGACGGTCGCAGACCACCACGTCGGCCGTGTCCTCGGCGCACAGCCGCGCCACGATGTTGGAGCCGATGAAGCCCGCCCCGCCGGTCACCACGATCATCCGACGCGCCATCAGCTGTCCTTCATCTTCTCGATGGTGCGGGTGGTCGAGAAGCCGTCCTCGAAGGTCGCCAGCCGCACCTCGCCGCCCCAGCTCTCCACCAGGTCGCCGCCGACCACCCCCTCCCGGGTGTAGTCCGCCCCCTTGATCAGCACGTCGGGCCGCAGCCGCTCGATCAGGGCCAGCGGCGTCGGATCGTCGAAGCTGGTCACCCGGTCGACGCTCTGCAGCCCGCCGATGACCACGGCCCGGCTGTCCAGATCGTTGATCGGCCGCCCCTCGCCCTTCAGCCGTCGCACCGAGGCGTCGGTGTTCAGCGCCACCACCAGCCGGTCGCACCACGACCGCGCCTGGGCCAGATAGGCCACGTGGCCGCGATGCAGGATGTCGAAGCAGCCGTTGGTGAAGCCGACCTTCAGCCCCTGCCGCTTCCAGCCCTCGACCACATGCGCCAGCTCCTCCAGCGGCATGACCTTGGCGTGGGCCCCGGCCGCATGTTGGCTCATCTCGGCGTCGATCAGTTCCGCCGGCGTGACCACGGCCGTGCCGGCCTTGCCGACCACCACGCCCGAGGCGAGGATGGCGAACTCCACCGCCGTCTCCAGCGACGCCCCGGCGCCCAGCGCCAGCCCCAGCGCCGCCAGACCGGTGTCGCCGGCGCCCGAGACGTCGAACACCTCGCGCGCCCGGCCGGGGAAATGCTGCACCGGCCCACCGCGGCGCATCAGGCTCATGCCCTTGCCGGCGCGGGTGACCACGATCGCCTTCGCCGTCGTCGCCGCCAGCAGCGCCTTCAGCGCCGCCTCGACCTCGGCGTCGCTGTCCACCTGCAGGCCCGTGGCCGCCGCCAGTTCGCTGGCGTTGGGCTTGATCAGGTCGACCGCGCCGTAGCGGGCGAAGTCCCGCCCCTTGGGGTCGACCACCACGGGCGCGCCGCCCTCCTGTGCCGCCGCCAGCGCCTCGCCGATCAGCAGATCGCTGACCACGCCCTTGGCGTAGTCCGACAGGAGAATGACGGAAGCGCCGGAAAACGCTTCGCTTCCCTCGCCCATAAGCGCCGCCGTCTCCTCGTCCAGACGCAGCAGCTGCTGGCCGTTGGCCACGAACCGCGTCTTGACGATGGTGGCCACGCCGTCGCGCCGCTCGACCGCGTCCTCGACCCCCGGCTCGGCCGCGATCAGGGCCGCCAGCTCGTCCCCGGCGGCGTCCTTGCCCGCGACCGCCCCCAGCCGCGCGATCCCGCCCAGCGCCGCCACGTTGCGGGCGACGTTGCCGACGCCGCCGGGCATGGCCGTGGTCCGCCGCGTGCGCAGCACCGGAATCGGCGCCTCTGGCGAGATGCGGCTGACCTCGCCATAGACGTAGCGGTCCAGCATCAGGTCGCCGACGCAGGCGACCTTCAGCCCGCGCACGCGCTCCAGCAGCGCCTGCAGTCCGCCGAGGTCGAGAGTGCGATCAGCCATGCGCTCGGCCTAGCGGATTCAGGCCGCCTTCGCCATCCGCGCCTTGGTCAGGTCGTCGTAGGCGATCAGGTCCGCCGCCAGCGCCTCGAACTGGTCCAGCGGCACCATGTTCGGCCCGTCCGACGGGGCGTGGTCGGGGTCCTGGTGGGTCTCCATGAACACCGCGTCGACGCCCACCGCCACCGCGGCGCGGGCCAGCACCGGCACGAACTCGCGCTGACCGCCCGAGGAGGTCCCCTGCCCGCCCGGCTGCTGCACGCTGTGGGTGGCGTCGAACACCACCGGACAGCCGATCTCGCGCAGCACCGGCAGGGCCCGCATGTCGCTGACCAGGGTGTTGTAGCCGAAGCTGGCCCCGCGCTCGCAGGCCATGACGTTGGGATTGCCGGCCCCCACCACCTTGGCGATGACGTTCTTCATGTCCCACGGGGCGAGGAACTGGCCCTTCTTGATGTTGATCGCCTTGCCGGTGGCCGCCGCGGCCAGCAGCAGGTCGGTCTGACGGCTCAGGAAGGCCGGGATCTGCAGCACGTCCACCGCCTGCGCCGCCTCCGCGCACTGGGCCTCGTTGTGCACGTCCGTCAGCACCGGCAGGCCGACGCTCTCGCGGATCTCGGCGAAGATCGGCAGCGATCCGGCCAGACCCAGCCCCCGCGCCGCATTGGCGCTGGTCCGGTTCGCCTTGTCGAAGCTGGTCTTGTAGATGATCCCGACGTTCAGTCGCTCGCCGATCTCCTTCAGCGCATTGGCCATCTCCAGCGCGTGCTGACGGCTCTCCAGCTGGCACGGGCCGGCGATGAAGACGATGCGCTGGCCGCCGCCGATGCTGACGGGGCGCTTCAGGCCGGCGTTGATGTCGATGACGGCGTTGGGCTGGGACACGGTTTCGGCTTCCTGTGGTCGGGGGCGGCGGAGGCGGTCTGTGCCCCCTCGATGCGGCGATCAGGTGGCGCCGGAGCCGCGTCGGCGCAAGCTACACGCGCCGCGTCCTCGTGGCCACGGTCGCCGCCAGGTTCGCCGACCGGGGATTGACGACCGCCCAAGGCCTGACCAACATCCCGTCCCATGACGTCGGTCGCCGCCGAACGCCTGGAGGTTGGGGCCCGCACCCCGCGCGGGTTCGGCCTGCTGTTGCGGCTCCTCACCGCCCACTGGAGCGTCGGCCGGCTCACCGTTCTCCTGCCCAATGGCGAGACCCACCGGCTCGAAGGCGCCACGCCCGGCCCGTCCGCCGTGCTGGAGGTGCGCGACTACGGCTTCGCCCGCCGCGTCCTCGCCGCCGGCGATATCGGCTTCGCCGAGGGCTACATGGCCCGCGAGTGGGAGACGCCGCACCTCGCCGCCCTGCTCGAGGTGCTGGTCCGCAACCAGGCTCAGATCGGCCGCCTGTTCCGGGGCAACGCCCTGGTGCGGGCGATCAACTGGGTCGGCCACCGGATGAATCGCAACAGCCGCTCCGGCTCGCGCAAGAACATCCACGCCCACTACGACCTCGGCAACGACTTCTACGCCGCCTGGCTCGATCCCTCGATGACCTATTCCTCGGCCCGCTTCAGCCGCGCCGACATGGCCCTGGAGGCGGCCCAGCGCGAGAAATACGCCGCTCTCGCCCGCACCATGGACCTGCGCGCCGGGCAGTCGGTGCTCGAGATCGGCTGCGGCTGGGGCGGATTCGCCGAGTTCGCGGCGAAGGAGGTCGGCGCCCGGGTCACCGGCATCACCATCTCGCAACAGCAGTACGACTTCGCCCGCCGGCGCATCTTCGACGCGGGCCTCGCCGAGCGCGCCGACATCCGCCTCATCGACTACCGCGACGTCGAGGGCCGCTTCGACCGCGTCGCCTCGATCGAGATGTTCGAGGCCGTCGGTCAGGAATACTGGCCCGCCTACTTCGGCAAGATCCACGAGGTGCTGGAGCCGGGCGGCAGGGCCGGGCTGCAGATCATCACCATCGAGGACGCCCATTTCGGCGGCTACCGCAAGCGCGCCGACTTCATCCAGAAATACATCTTCCCCGGCGGCATGCTGCCCTCCGAGGCGGCGCTGAAGCCGGTCATCGACCGCGCCGGCCTCGCCTGGGGCGCCGTCGAGCGCTTCGGCCGCGACTACGCCGAGACGCTGAAGCTGTGGGACGAGCGCTTCGAGGCCGCCTGGCCGGAGGTCAGCCGCATGGCCGGCTTCGACGAGCGCTTCCGCCGGCTGTGGCGCTTCTACCTCGCGTATTGCGAGGCCGGTTTCCGCTTCGGTCGCACCGACGTGATCCAGCTGGCGCTGGCGAAGCCCTGACCTCCGGCGCAGTCTGGCGACCATGCCGGACAGCCCTTTGATCTCTCCCGCCGACCTCGCCGCCCGCCTCGGCGACCCCGACCTGCGCCTCGTCGACGCCAGCTGGCGGCTGGACGGCCGCGACTGCCGCCCCGACTTCGAGGCCGCGCGCCTGCCCGGCGCCGTCTTCTTCGACCTCGAGGCCAGCTCCGACCCCGACAGCCCCCTGCCGCACATGCTGCCCGCGCCGGAGACCTTCGGCGCCCGCATGGGGTCGCTCGGCCTGTCGGAGACCGACCGCATCGTCGTCTACGACAGCGTCGGCCTGTGGTCGGCCCCGCGGGTCTGGTGGATGCTCAAGGCCATGGGCGCGGATCGGGTGCAGGTGCTGGACGGCGGCCTCCCCGCCTGGCGCGCCGCCGGCCTGCCGCTCGACAGCGGCCCCGCCCCGGAGCCGGCGCCCGCGACCTTCCACGCCCGCCTCGACCCTGAGGCCGTCGCGTCGATGGCCGACGTGCGCCGCGCGCTGGAGGCCGGCGACCAGGTGCTCGATGCCCGTCCGGCCGCCCGCTTCCGCGGCGAAGCCGCCGAGCCCCGCCCCGGCCTGCGCGCCGGCCACATGCCGGGCGCCCGAAACCTGCCCTTTCCGGAGCTTCTGACGCCGCAAGGCACGATGAAGAGCGCTGACGCCCTCCGCGCCGCCTTCGTCTCGGCCGGCGTCGATCCCGACCGTCCGGTGACCACCACCTGCGGCTCCGGCGTCACCGCCGCCATCCTCGGCCTCGGCCTGGCCGCGCTGGGCCGGCCGTTCCGCCTCTACGACGGCAGCTGGGCCGAATGGGGCGCGCCCGACGGCGGCCCCGTCGTGACCGGTTAGGACGCCGGCGGGGCCACCGGCTCCGGCAGGTCCGGCGGCACGATCTCGTCGCTTTCGCCGCGCGACACCACCGTCGCCGCCACCAGGTCGCCGGTGACGTTCAGGGTGGTGCGGCACATGTCGAGGAAGCGGTCGACGCCGAGGATCAGGCCGATGCCCTCGGCCGGCACCCCGACCATGGTCAGGATCAGGGCGATGACCGGCAGCGATCCGGCCGGCACCCCCGCCGTGCCGATGCCGCCGAGGATGCACACCAGCATCACCACCAGCTGCTGCGGCAGGCTCAGGTCGACGCCGAAGAACTGGGCGAGGAACAGCACCGTCACGCCCTCGAACAGGGCGGTGCCGTTCTGGTTGGCGGTGGCCCCGACCGTCAGCACGAAGCGCGAGATGCGCTTGGGCAGTTTCAGCTTCTCCTCGGCCGCCTTCATGGCGATCGGCAGGGTGGCGTTGGACGAGGCGGTCGAGAAGCCGACCACGAACGGCTCGCGCACGCCGTTGAAGAAGCGGAAGGGGCTCATGCCGCCGAACAGCCAGACCAGCAGCGGGTAGACCACGAACATGTGGATGGCCATGGCGCCCACGGCCACGGCGGCGTAGGCCCCCAGCCGCACCAGCAGGTCCCAGCCGAACACCGCCGCCAGGTTGAACATCAGCGCCGCGATGGCGATCGGGGCCAGTTTGATGACGAGGTTGATGAGCTTCATCATCACCTCGAACAGCCCCTGCAGCGTCTCCTGCAGGCGATCGGTCGACGGCGACTTGGCCATCACCATGCCGATGCCGAAGATCAGGGCGAAGACCATCACCGGCAGGATCTGGTTCTCCGACGCCGCGGTGACGACGTTCGACGGGATCATGTCGAGGAAGAACTGCCCCGCCTCGATGCTTTGCGGCGCGTTGCCGACGATGGCCGAGGCGCCCTCGGCCCCGTCGGCCAGCAGTTGGCGGGCCAGTTCCGGATCGACGCCGGCGCCGGGCTGGAAGAAGTTGACCATCAGCAGGCCCACCGCCACGGCGATGGCCGAGACCAGGATGGTGAACAGCAGGGTCTTCAGCCCCACCCGGCCCAGCGACTTCAGGTCGCCCATCTCGGCCACGCCGACCGCCAGGGCCGCGAACAGCAGCGGCAGGACCAGCATGAACAGCAGGCGCAGGAAGATCTGGCCGACCGCCTGAACGATCTCCATCGCCCACGGCACGACCTCGAGACCGTTCAGATTGACGTAGAGGCCCCCGCCCAGCCCGATCAGGAAGCCGGCGAGCATCCACAGATAGAGCGGAATCCCGCCGCGTTTGGTCGTTTCCATCAAGCTCCCCCGGGCCCCTGTGGCGGCGTGGTTATCGGATCGGCAGGGCGTAGATCAAGCCGCCGGGCCGCGCGCTCCATTGTGCGTTGAGCCCGCGCGCCAGGTCGAGAGAAGAATCCGCTCCGATATTGCGGGCGAAGATTTCGCCATAATTCCCTTCGGCTTCCACGGCGTTCTTCATCCAGTCGTTCGACAGACCGAGCATCGACCCGAACTCGCCCTCGGCGCCGAGCAGCCGCCGCACCGCCGGGTCGCGCGATTCCTCCGCCATCCGCCCGGCGTTGTCGCGGGTCACCCCCAGCTCCTCGGCGAGAACCAGCCCGTTCAGGGTCCAGCGCACGATCGAGGTCCATGCCTCGTCGCCGCGCCGCACCGCCGGCCCCAGCGGCTCCTTGGAGATCACGTCCGGCAGGATGGCGTGTTGTTCGGGATTGGGCAGCAGGGTCCGGGCCGCCGCCAGCGCCGAGATGTCGGCGCTGAAGGCGTCGCAGTCCTCGCGCGCATAGGCCTCCCGCGCCGCCTCCTGGCTGGCGGTGACCACCGGCCGGTATTCGATCCCCCGCGCCCGGAACCAGTCGGCGACGTTCAGCTCGGTGGTCGAGTCGCGCTGCACGCAGACCCGCGCGCCGTTCAGCTCGGTCGCGCTGGCCAGATCCAGCGCCCGCCGCACCAGGAAGCCCTGGCCGTCGTAATAGTTGACCCCGGCGAACCGCACCCCCTCCTGCGCCTCGCGCGCCAGCGTCCAGGAGGTACTGCGCCACAGCACGTCGATGCGCCCGCTGCGCAGGGCCTCGAAGCGCTGGCTGGTGTTCAGCGGCACGAAGCGCACCGCGTTGGGATCGCCCAGCACCGCCGCCGCCAGCGCCCGGCAGAAGTCCGCGTCGAAGCCGCGCCACTGCCCGCGATTGTCGGTGTAGGCGAAGCCCACCAATCCCTCGTGCACGCCGCAGTTCAGCCGCCCGCGCCGCTTCACCGCGGCCAGCGTCGGGCTGTCGAAGTCCGGCGCGGCGGTTTCCGTCGGGACCGGCTCGACCTCGGGCGCGTCGTCGGCGGCGTCGTCCCTGCCGCAGGCGGCCAGCGTCAGCCCGAGGACCAGGGCCGCGCCCCGGGTCATCCATCGCCTCGCCGTCCGTGTCCGCATGCCGCGCCTCGCCGCCACTCTTGCGCCCCCGCCTTTTTAGAGGCCCTTGGAGGGGGAACCGCAACCCTTGGGCAGACGCGATGAGCGAACGATCCGACCGCACCCGCCTGATCGGCGGCGCCACCCGCCGCGGACGGGGCCGCCGCCCCGTCTCGCCGCCGGTCGAACGCGCCTCGACCCTGCTCAACGACGACCCCGCCGCCATGCGCGACGAGGGCGCCGGCCCGGTCTACGGCATCGAGGACCTGTCCGCCGCCCGCGAGCTGCGCGCCGCCGTCGCCGATCTCGAAGGCGCCGTCGACGCCTGGCTGGTCCCCTCCGGCCTCGCCGCCGTCACCGTCCCCCTGCTGGCCCTGCTCCGCCCCGGCGACCGGGTGCTGGCCACCGACGCCCTTTACGGCCCGACCCGCCGTTTCCTCAACCGCTGGCTCAAGCCGCGCGGCGTGGAGACCACCTTCCACCCCGCCGACTCCGCGACCGACGACATCCTCGCCGCCCTCGACGACCGCACCCGCGTCCTGCTCATCGAATCGCCCGCCTCCCTGACCTTCGAGCTGGTCGACGTCCCCGCGCTGGCCGCCGCCTGCCGCGCCCGCGGCGTGCTGACGGTGATGGACGACACCTGGGCCGCCGGCCTCGCCTTCCGCCCCCTCGCCCACGGCGTCGACGTCAGCGTCCAGGCCCTGACCAAATACGCCGCCGGCCACTCCGACCTGCTGATGGGCGCCATCGCCGTCGCCGACCCCGCCCTCGGCCGCCGCATCGCCGACACGATCGAGGACCTCGGCTGGCGCGTCTCCCCCGACGACGCCTGGCTGGCCCTGCGCGGCCTGCGCACCCTGGCGCTGCGCTACGCCGAACAGGCCCGCTCGGCGCTCCGGGTCGCCGAGTGGCTGCAGACCCGGCCCGAGGTCGCCGCCGTCCTCCACCCCGCCCTGCCCTCGTCGCCCGGCCACGCCCTGTGGTCCCGCGACTACGCCGGCGCCGCCTCCCTGTTCGGCGTGGTCATGAACGGCGGGACCGAGGCCAGCGCCCACGCCCTGATGTCGGCGCTGGAGCTGTTCGGCCTCGGCTACTCCTGGGGCGGCTTCGAGAGCCTGATCACCCACGAGACCGGCCAGCTGGCCTTCCGCGAACACCCGCCGAAACTGGCCGGCGAGCTGCTCCGCCTCCACATCGGCCTCGAGGACCCCGCCGACCTGATCGCCGATCTGGAGGCGGGGCTGACCGCCTGGCGCGCAGCCCTCAGTCCAGCGTGATCCATACGGGCGCGTGGTCGCTGGCCCGCTCCCGCCCCCGCACCGCCCGGTCCACCCCCGCGTCGCTCAGCCGCTCCGCCGCCGCCGGGCTGAGCAGCAGATGGTCGATCCGCAAGCCCGCGTCCCGCTCCCATGCCTGCCGGAAATACTGCCAGAAGGTCCACGGCGGCGGGTCGTGCGGAAACCGCTCCCGCAGCGCGTCCGTCCAGCCCTGCGCCAGCAGCGCCGCGAACGCCGCCCGGCTCTCCGGCTGCAGCAGGGCGTCCTTCTTCCACGAGCGGCTGTTGTAGATGTCGGCCTCGGTCGGCACGACATTGTAGTCCCCGGCCAGCACCACCGGCGCGCCGGTCGCCAGCAGCGTCGCCGCATGGGCGTTCAGCCGCGCCATCCACGCCAGCTTGTAGTCGAACTTCGGCCCCGGCTGCGGATTGCCGTTGGGCAGGTACAGCGAGGCGACCAGCACCCCGCCCACCGCCGCCTCGATGTAGCGGCTCTGCGCGTCGCCGGCGTCGCCCGGCAGCCCGCGCCGCGTCACCACCGGCGCGCCGATCCGCGACAGGATGGCCACCCCGTTCCAGCGATGCTCGCCCAGCCACGCCGCGTGGTAGCCCGCCTCGCGGAGCGCCTTGGCCGGAAACTGCGCGTCGGTCGCCTTCAGCTCCTGCAGGCAGGCGACCTCCGGCCTCGCCTCGGCCAGCCACGCCAGCAGGTTCTCCAGCCGCGTGTTGACGCCGTTGATGTTGAAGGTCGCGATCTTCACCGGCCCTCAACGACGCCGCCGCGCCGTCGGTTTCCGTAAGCTCCGCCATGCGATTTGGATGCTAGGCTGACGCGACTCCAACGCCCCGAGGCCGCATGACCGAGCCGCACCCCATCTATTCGGACCCCACGGGCCCCGAGTTGATGCCGCCGCGCCCCCCGGACGCGGTCCTCGGCGCGCTGAGCCTGTGGATCGAGGGGCCGCACGGCTCCACGGGCGCGCTGGACGTCGTCCTCTACGTCGGCGACCACTTCGAGACCCTGATGCACACGCGCGGCCCGCTGATCCACAAGGGCCCCCTCACGACCTTCGTCGCGGCCCTGCGCGAGCTGGCGCGGCAGGACTCGGGCGAGGTGGTCCTGCCCTCGGACGGCGGCTCTCTTGGCCTCCGCGTCACCCGCTACGACGGCCCGGCGAGCGGGGCGTACTGCGAGGTGCAGTATCGCTTCTACGCCGCCGACCTCAGGCTCAGCGTCCGCTGCCAGAAGGCCCAGCTTGGGCCGGCGGCCGAAGGCCTGCAGGCCGCGCTCGACCGGCTGGCGCGCCATCGTGCGATGCGCTGGCTGCCCGCCTTCCTCGGCGGCCCGCCGAAGGTGCGCCAGCGGCTGGCCCGTCTCGTCGGTCCGATCGGCCGCAAGCCGGCCCCCGACGTCCCCTCCCGGCCCCCGCCGCCGCCCGCGCCCGAGCCGCCGCCCTGTCCCGACCCTGCTTTCGAATTCACCTTCGAGAGCCATGGCTGGCACACCCTGAGCGTCCGCGTCGGCGACCAGTTCGCCGAGATGGGCGGCAGCTACGTGGGCGACGGCATCGATCACCTGCTCCGCGCCGCCCTGCAGCTGGCCGCCGGGGCCCCGCACGCCGAGATCCTGTTCAACGCCGAGCCCGGCCTGACCCGCCTGTGCTTCGACGCCGTCTACGGCTACGCCCTCGCGCCGCCGGACCTGCCCTGCCGCATCCGCATGATCGACGAGAGCGGCCTCAGCACCTACGAGGGCGGCGTGGAGCTCGACGCCGTCTGCCCTTCGGGCCTCGCCGTCGCCCACGCCATCTACCGCATGGCCCTGCCCCACTTCACCGACAACGACCGCGCCGACAACCTCACCTTCGCCGCGCTGGAAGGCGCGCTGGCGGCGATTGAGGCGCTGGTGGAGGCGGAGTCGCCGAAGCTGCACTGACAGGCCGGGGAGCGGCGTCGGCTCCCGGCTCTTGGGCGATGGTGGGGTTCCGACCCATAGCGGACATCCGCCAGATCATCTGTTACGGCGGTGAGATGAAGCTCTATTTGGTCCAGGCCGCCGTCTCGCAGATCGCCGAGCAAGCCGAGGTCGACGCCCGGCTGAGAGCATGTATCGAACCGATCGCTGACCTCATCCTGCCTCACCTGCTGATTGACCCCGCCCTGTTCGGGATGAGGCACGGAGGTGAGGCGTCAAAGTCGCCGCTCGCGATGACCGAGCGGTATGGCTACGCCGAGGTCGTTCAACTGCGGGACAGGGAGACGCTACGGGCGGCATTGGTGGCCTGTGGGGACCCGAATAGCGGACAGTGGATGCTGATCCGCTCGCTCGTGACGTGTCGAGCCGTCTTCTACGGATATGACGGGCAAGCCTTCGTGTGTCTCCCGCACGAAGCTCCACCAATCCAGTCGGCTGATGCCGCCATCGACGTGAGCCATGTGTCACATCTGCTTGTAAACAGCGACTGGCTCGACGGCTTGCGGTCGGACTGAGCCACTGCCTCCTTCCCACCCTAGACGTCTGTCGACTTTCAACCCGTTGCGGAAGCTCCGTAGGTCCGCTTCCCGCAATGCCTGCCCCAGCGATCCCTGACCAAACGCCCCATGGCGCGCCCTGCAGGATTCGAACCTGCGACCGTCCGCTTAGAAGGCGGGTGCTCTATCCAGCTGAGCTAAGGGCGCCCGGGGGCATGGAGTTCAACTAGCGCGAAGCGGCCCGGGCGCAAACCGCGGCCCGCAGGCCGATCGCTTGGCCACTTGCCCCAACGGGCCTCAAGTAGCCCGAAGGGCGATAGGCCCACCAAGAAAGCCTTGATCGCCCGCGGGCCGATCAATGCGTCCAGGGCTGCTTGCGATAGGTGGCGAAATTATCCGCATAGGCCTTGAGGATCACCGGCGGCTCCTGCGGCTCGTGCAGGCGGAAGGGGATGCCGTAACGCTCGGCGTAGGCGATCGCCTCCTCCCTGGTGTCGAAGCTCAGCCGCACCTGGCCGTTCATGTCCGAGGACGAGGTCCAGCCCATCAGCGGGTCGATGGTCCGCGCCGAGGCCGGCTCGAACTCCAGCCGCCAGTCTCTCGACTTGGCCTTGCCGGACTGCATGGCGGTCTTGGCGGGGCGGTAGATGCGGGCGAGCATGGATGAACCTCTTCGTCCGGCCGGGGCCGGTGATCCGGCTCTAGGACGCCCCGCCGCGTCGATCAAGCCGCGGCGGGCTCGAGAAAGCCCAGCCGGCGCAGTTCGGCCACCGACTCCGCCGCGCTGGTGTGCGGGATGAACACCCCGCCCTCCTGCTCCCACAGGTGGCGGAACTTCACCGTGTCGTCGACCAGCACGTCGCCGGGGTGGCAGTGCTCTCGCTTCAGGGCGGAACTGGTGGTGATCACCTCCACGCCGGGGAAATGCCGCGCCGCCCAGCGCCGCTTCTGCGCCTCGGCCCAGCCGCCGCGCGGCAGGCCGGTCAGGATCACCGGGTCGCGATGGCGCACCGCCCCGTACAGCTCCATGCCGTCGGGCATCAGCTCGAGCCGATCGAAGAAATCCTCGGCCGAGGCCAGCCGGGACCAGAACGCCCTCAGGCCGAAGCGCGCCTCGAAGCGCCGCGACGGCATGCCCAGCACTGCCTCGGCGCCGCGGTCGAAGTCGGCCAGCACCCCGTCGCAGTCCAGATAGATGCGCGGCTCCGGCCGCGACGCCCGCGCCACGCGCCTAGCGCCGGTCGGCGGGGTGCTGCTGGAACTGGCTTTCGGTCCAGCCGGTGACGATCACGCCGCCGTCCACGCTGACCGCCCCGGCCGGAACCATGCGCAGCGTTCCGTCGGCCGAGCGGACCAGGAATTGCACCGCCCGTCCCGCCTCGTTGCGGGTCACCTCGACGATCGAGCCGAGATCGGCGCCGTCCGAGCTGCGGACGGCGACCCCGGTCCTCAGGGCCGCGTCGACCTCGGCTCCGTCGCGGTCCGCGCGCAGGTCGGCGCGGGCGTTGGCGCGGGCGTTCACATCGGCGTCCGGCCGGGCGTCGCGGGCCAGGTCGCGGCCGTCGCGGACGGCGCCCCGGGCGAGGTCACGGGCGTCGCCCACCGTGTCTCCGACATGACCGACCGCCGGACCGGTGCGCGGCGGCTGCACCTGCACGTTGCCGCCGACCCGGCCGGTCAGGCCTCCGGCGACCTGGGCGGCGGCCGGCGCCGCGGCCAGCAGGGCCGCGCCGGCGAGGGTGGTGAAGATCAATTTCTGCATGGGGGAATCCTCCGGAAAGCCCCCTCTGGCGGGCGAAACGGGCAGGCCGGCCGCCTGTTCCCGTGGCCTGTCGCCGGAACGGCCTCCCCCGGCCCCGCGTTCTTCCGGGGAAGACGGAGGTATCCATGAACACCCTCATGCCCCTCGCCGCCGCCCTCGCCCTGACCGTGGCCCCGGCGGCGGCCGACGCCCAGAACCCCGGCCGCGGCGATGGCCGGGAGCAGGCCCGCGAGGCCCGCGGCGGCGATGGCGGCGCCCGCGCCGAACGC